>JAISWT010000124.1 GCA_031271005.1 Prevotellaceae bacterium
AAAACCTCTCTAATGGTTTGTGAGAGAGGATTTTGAAAAGAAAAAATTAAAAGAAAAAACATTGAATTATTGACTTTCTAAGGATGCCATTTTTGTAAACGAACTGCTGACACATAACATTTAGAGTTTAGAGTTTAGTTTTTTTTAAACTCCTGAAAACTGAAAACTACTTTGTAATTTGTATTTTACTAATAACTAAACTCTAAACTCTAAACTCTAAACTCTAATAACTACTAACTATTCTACGTTTGTGTGTAATTGATAATTTTATTGTATTTTTGTCAAACATTTATTTAAAATATTATATCATGAAAGGAATTGTTCTTGCAGGCGGTTCAGGGACGCGGCTTTACCCTGTAACAAAAAGTATTTCAAAGCAGATTATACCTGTTTATGACAAGCCGATGATTTATTATCCGCTCTCGGCGCTGATGCTGGCTGGTATCCGCGAGATTTTGATTATCTCAACTCCAACAGACATCGGTCTGTACGAAAATTTGCTTGGCGACGGCTCTCATCTGGGAATCTCCTTTGAGTACGCCGTTCAACCTTCGCCAGACGGATTGGCGCAGGCGTTCATTATAGGCGAAAAATTTATTGGCGCAGACAGCGTTTCGATGGTGCTGGGCGACAATATTTTTTACGGCTTCGATTTTTCGCGCACGCTGCGTCAGGCGGCTCTGCTCAATGAAGGTGCGCTCGTATTCGGCTACTACGTCAATGACCCGATGCGATATGGAGTGGCAGAATTTGACGAAAACAAAAAAGTTTTGAGTCTGGAAGAAAAACCGGCGCAGCCAAAATCCAATTATGCAGTTACAGGACTCTATTTCTATGGAAATGACGTAGTTAGCAAGGCTAAAACGCTTAAGCCGTCTGCGCGTGGCGAACTGGAAATTACTGACCTGAACCGACTTTACCTGAACGAAGGACGCTTGAACCTGAAGTTGCTCGGACGCGGAATGGCGTGGCTCGATACCGGCACGCACGACTCGTTGCTCGAAGCATCGAACTTTATCTCCACTATTCAGAACAGACAAGGACTGCAAGTTGCGTGTTTGGAGGAAATAGCATTCCGAAACGGATATATATCAAAACAACAACTGCTATGCCTTGCCGAACCAATGAAAAAAAATGATTACGGGAAATATTTAATTAAGATTGCCGAAGAAATATAGAAAGTGTTTTGTCATTGGACTGCGCTTGGAAAAATGCTAACGCGGATTTTGAACAAAAAACGTCTCCCAAAAAGAGACGTTTTTTTGTGTTTCTGTGGGCTGTTGTAAAAAACAAAATATGTTTTTGAAGTACGCTTATAGTACAGTAATAGTACAAATCGTTTTGGCGAAAATAAATGCTTTGCGCCCAATTAAAAAGGCGCAAAAAAAAGTCGGAAACATTAATATTTCCGACTTTTCCAAATCAAACATTATGAAAAAATTATCATCATTATCATCCTTCTGCAATCACTTCAAACGGCAGGTCTACATTCACTTCGCGGTGAAGTTTGATTGTTGCACTGTACTGTCCGAGTTCTTTTACCGGCTCTTTAAGCGAGATTATTTTCCTGTCCACCGTGTAACCTGCTTTTCCTAAAGCCTCTGCCAACTGTGCCGGTCCTACGGCGCCAAATATTTTCCCTGTTGTGCTCGTTTTTGCACTTATTGTCAGCATCAGGTCTTTGATTTTTTCGGCTAAGGCAAGCGCCTCGTTTTTAATGCTTTCAATTTTGTGGGCGCGTTGTCGCAGGTCTTCGGCGAGCATCTTTTTGGCGGACGGCGTGGCTATAACTGCCTTCTTTTGCGGTATGAGCCAATTGCGTCCGTAACCGTCTCGCACTTTCACTATATCGTCTTTGTAGCCCAAGTTTGCTACATCTTCTTTCAGAATTATTTCCATCGATTTTCCTCCTTTTTTTTATTATTTCAACATATCTGTTACATACGGAAGCAGCGCCAAATGACGCGCACGCTTCACTGCCTGAGCCACTTTGCGTTGAAACTTTAACGAAGTGCCTGTAAGACGGCGGGGAAGAAGTTTCCCCTGCTCGTTGAGAAATTTTTTCAAAAATTCGGGGTCTTTGTAGTCCACATACTTAATGCCCGCTTTTTTGAAACGACAATATTTCTTTTTGTTCAAATCAACGCCCGAAGGTGTCAAATAGCGTATTTCTGAATTTTTTCTGTTGTTGTAGTCTGCCATGATTTATTCCTCCTCCTGTTTAATAAGATTGTTTTCGGTAATCGCTTGCTGTTCAACAGTTTGCTCTGCCTGCTGTTCAACAGGCTGTTCAATCGGGTCTTCTGCCTGCTGTTCGGCTGGCAGCACATCGGGTTGCTCTTTCTTGTGGTTCTTGCGTTTCTCTGCATATTCGTAGGCATACTTGTCCAAATGGAAAGTGAGAAAACGTAGCACCCGCTCGTCTCGGCGGTATTGTGTTTCGAGAGTCGCAATGAGGTGCGGCTCGGCGTCAAACTGCAACAGGTTGTAAAAGCCTGTCGTCTTTTTCTGGATGGGGTAAGCGAGTTTGCGCAACCCCCAATTGTCCTCGTGGGTGATAACTGCGCCGCCTGCGGTGAGAACGGACTTGAACTTATCAACCGCTTCCTTCATCTGAGTGTCAGACAAAACGGGAGTTAAAATGAAAACGGTTTCGTAATGATTCATTTTTTATTTATTTATTATTTTTTAAAGAAAATTTGCGGCTGCAAAGGTAATATTTTTTTTTAAGAATAAAAACTTTTTTGCAAAAAAAAGTGATGAAGGCGCGAAAGCACGAAAGGGCGGGGTAGGGGGCTGTCTCAAAAGTCAAAGTTTCTTTACCACAAAGGCACAAGGTTTTTCACAATGAACACAAAGTGCTGGTTTTCAACATCTATTCTTTGTGGTAAAATTAAATTTTTGAGACAGCCCCAATGGAAAAGCACGAAAGCAAAAAATCTCTGTGTCCCTCTGTATAATAAAGTATAAAGATTTTTTAATAACTACTCAATAATACTCAATACTCTCTCACGCGCTTTTTAGCACAATTCTGAACGTGGTGCCGGAGTTGAGTGTCGACTGTTTCACAAAAATTTTACCGTGATGATACTGTTCAATAATTCGCTTGGCGAGCGACAGTCCAAGCCCCCAGCCACGTTTCTTTGTGGTGAAGCCGGGCTTGAAAACCTGTCGGAACAGTTTGCGCTCCATTCCCTTGCCGGTGTCGCGGATGTCAATAGTTATATTTTTTGTATATTCTTTTACAAAAATATCTATGTTGCCTGAGCCGTCCATTGCGTCTATGGCGTTTTTGCAGAGGTTTTCTATCACCCATTCAAACAGAGGCACATTGAGCGCTGCAAAAAGTTTCTTTTTGTTGCGGAAGTGCAGTTGAATTACAACGCGCACAGACGAGCGGTTAATAATGTACTCAACGGCGTGTTCGAGTACGCTGTTCAGGCACGCGGGCTGAATATCGGGCGCCGAGCCGATTTTGGAAAAACGCTCGGCGATGATTTGCAGGCGGTTAACATCGTTCCCCATTTCGGCTATCAAAGGGTCGGTCGGGTATTTGTCTTTCAACAAATCGTGCCACCCAAGCATTGACGAGATAGGCGTGCCGAGTTGGTGCGCCGTTTCTTTGGATAAGCCTACCCAGACCTTGTTTTGCTCAGATTTCTGTGCGTTGGAAAGCGCGAAGAATGCAACTATCAGAAAGATAAAAATAACTCCGAGTTGAACATAAGGAAAATACTGTAATTGCTTGATTAATACCGAATCGTCATAATAAATATACTGTTTTTCGTTTTCGAGGTCGATAACAAAAAAATGATTTTTTGTTTTCAGTTTTTCAATATAGTTCTTATAGAACTGCGTTTTGTTGTTTTCGGGCTCCCGCACATTGCGTGCCACAATCATATTGCCGTTTTGGTCAACCCATATTACAGGAATAGAATTGTTGCTCTCCAAAATTGT
The DNA here is from genome assembly GCA_031271005.1 of Prevotellaceae bacterium. GTDB lineage: Bacteria > Bacteroidota > Bacteroidia > Bacteroidales > Paludibacteraceae > WRGS01. Next base: position 3,958 of record JAISWT010000124.1, read on the forward strand.
AAGTATCAAATTAACGTTCTGATTTGGTTCCGCCTCAAGCAGCCCTAAGTTTGCCTCTGCCCAAACTTCTATGCGCTTCTTCTCTTCGGCGTTCATAGTGTGTGCTATCCTGTTCGAAAAGAAAACCGATGCGGCAACAATGAGAACTGCCGTTATGATAAATATTATTTTAAAATAAAGATTCATCTAACAATTAATAATCTACAATTAATAATTAATAATTAATAATTCCTTCATTCCTTCATTCCTTCATTCATTAACCACTAACCACTAATTTTGGGTAATTAACAAAAAACACTTTTTCTGTAGCGCGTGTAACCGCCGTGTAAAGCCATCGGTAAAACTCGGCGTTGACGCGCTCTGCGGGCAATTGTCCTGTATCAATATATACGTGCTTCCACTGCCCGCCCTGCGCCTTATGACAGGTTACAGCGTATGCAAATTTTATTTGTAAAGCGTTAAAAAATTCATTCCCCATGATTTTCTTCACCCGTTCCCGGCGATTGCCAATGTCAGTGTAATCTTCTTCAACAAGATGGAACAGATTGTCGGTCAGTTTGTTAGTGAGCGCGGGCGATTCGCTTTGCAAAGTGTCGAGCCATATACGCGCATCTATTTCCCAATCGTAATCGAGCGAGTGAAGCGTGAGGTCGGCAAAGCGGAAGCCGTACATTTCGCGGTGTTTTCTTACTCGCCTGATTTCAACAATATCCCCATTTGCCAAAAAATCAATATCTTCATAATCTTTATTCCAGAAATAGTTATTGCGCGTAATCATCAGTAAATCAGAGTTATTTATCTCTTCTTCGCGGAACAGCACACGCGCGCGAATGCCATTATTATAAATATTTGCACGGCGGTTGGAGCGCGTTATAATCATCGTTTCTTCGCGCCCTGCGCTATTGTACGAGTTCTGAATGCTTTCAATCAGGTCTTCGCCGGTTAGCATCTGTACATCGAGCAAATTTTCGGAAACGATTTTTGGGATTCCCTTCGTGTCGTTGCACTCAATCATTTGCCTGATATTTGTTGCGTTGAGCAATATTCCGCTTCCCAGAGCCTGCCTCACCACTTGTGTCAGCATAAATTCCGACACCTCAAGTCCGTAAGATTCAATAATTTTGGCATCCAGCGCGTGGCTTTGCTCCTGTCCAACGGGCGGCAACTGTGCCGTGTCGCCCAGTAATAGCAGCGAGCAGCCCTCGCCCGAAAACACAAACTCAATCAAATCGTCAAGCAGCCGTCCCGAACCAAAAACCGTTTCGCTGGCGGCGTTAGTAATCATAGATACCTCATCTACAATAAACAGGGTGTTTTTATACAAGTTGGGCGCCAGCCCAAAGCGGAAGTCGCCAAGCGATTTTTGGCGATAAATTTTTTTGTGAATAGTGTATGCCGTAAAGCCCGAATAGGTAGAAAAAACCTTTGCTGCGCGTCCGGTGGGAGCAAGTATTTCGGTTTTATGATGCAACGCTTTCAGCGCGCGCACCAACGCGCCCACAATGGCGGTTTTGCCTGTACCTGCATAACCTTTGAGCATGAAAACTTTGAAACCATGAGCCGATGTAATGAACTTGCCCAATTCATTAATTAACTCAACTTGTTGATTTGTAGGTACAAATGACAAATGTTCGCAAATTTTTTGTGAAATAAAATTCTGTAACATCGCTGCAAAGTTACGAAAAAAATACATTCTTTCGCAGAGCAACGCAATTAGTGGTTAGTTGTTAATGGTTAGTGGTTAATGAAGGAAGGAATTTATAGTGAATAATTAATAGTGAATAGTGAATAGTGAATAGTGAATAATAAAATACAGAATACGCAGCAATTAATAATTAATAATTAAGAAATTAAGAAATTGAGAAATTAAGAAATTAACAACTAACAACTAACCACTAACCACTAACCACTAACCACTAATCTAAGTAACCAAATATTAAAAAAAAGTACTACCTTTCCTCTGTAAAAAAACTTTTTTCATTGCGTGCGCTTGGAAAACTGAGTTTTTTCATCTAATTTTGCAATTAGTAATTAGTAATTAGCAAATAGCAAAAAAGAAAATGATAAAATTTAGTTTGGAAGGAAAAGTCGCCCTCATTACGGGCGCAAGTTATGGTATAGGCTTTGCCATTGCAAGCGCCTATGCCGAGGCAGGCGCTACAATTGTTTTCAACGACATCAAGCAGGAATTTGTAGAAAAAGGGCTTGCCGCCTATGCCGCTGCCGGCATCGCTGCGCACGGCTACACCTGCGATGTTACCGGCGAAGAGCAGGTACAGGCAATGGTTGCAAAAATTGAGCAGGAAGTGGGCGTGATTGATATTTTAGTCAATAATGCAGGCATTATCAAGCGCGTTCCGATGCACGAGATGAAGGCAGAGGAGTTTCGGCAGGTGATTGACGTAGACCTGAACGCGCCGTTTATCGTGTCCAAAGCCGTTATAACGGGTATGATTAAACAGGGCGGCGGCAAAATCATCAATATCTGCTCGATGATGAGCGAGTTAGGACGCGAGACCGTGTCGGCTTATGCGGCTGCCAAAGGCGGTTTAAAGATGCTCACGCGCAATATCGCCTCAGAATATGGCGCTTACAACATTCAGTGCAACGGCATAGGACCCGGCTATATCGCCACGCCGCAAACCGCGCCCCTGCGCGAGCCGCAGCCGGACGGAAGCCCGCACCCCTTCGATGCCTTTATCATTGCTAAAACGCCAGCCGCACGCTGGGGAACGCCGGAGGACTTGCAAGGACCGGCGCTGTTTTTAGCCTCTAACGCATCCGACTTTGTAAACGGGCACATCCTGTATGTTGACGGCGGAATTTTGGCATATATTGGCAAACAGCCGTAATAATTAGCAATTAGCAGATAGCAGTTAGCAGTTAGCAGTTAGCAATTGAGAATGAAGGAATTAAGAAATGAAGGAATGAAGAAATGAAATTCAATTACGAATTACGATTTGCTAATTGCTAATTGCTATTTGATTAAAGTTTCTAACTAAACTCTGAAAACTGAAAACTTCACTCTCTGAAAGCAAATTTTTTCTGCCCCACATAACTTACTATCACAGTAATTACAGACACTGCCATATTTGCAATGGACGGAAAGAGGCGAACAATTTCTACAAAAAATTTCAGCCCCAGATAATTGACAAGCAAATTGAGCATTACAACGAAAAGATAGCGCAACAACTGTATTCGTCCTTTTGTTGCTACCGAGTTAGAGAAAGTTACATATTTTTGCAGCAGGAAGCCGCTCAGCAGCGTTACCGGAAATTTTATTGCCAGTGTAGCAATGTGCGAACTGAGAGTAACCACGCCCAGATGCAGCATTTGTTTGCGTAGCACGAAGTTGAAAATAAGGAAGAAGAGCACCCAGTCGAAAATCAGATTTATCCCGCCGGAAACGCCATAGCGGAAAAAGTTAATGGAAACCACACGCCGAAACGGTGGATAAAACAGGTCGATGATTTGCCTGATAAAACAGCCGATTTTGCTAAAAAGTGTTTTCAATTTGTTTTTTTTCAATAAAAATATTACCTTTGCAACCGCAAGAATGCAGCCTGAAAAAGCGCTGCAAAATTATATCAAAAGTGCGAGTTTTCCAAACCTGCGAAATGGAAAAACCGCTTTTTTACGGAGAAAATAAATTTAATTTCAAACAAAATGCTTGACGTTCCTTTACGATATGACATTTGTAAAGCCCAAAAAACGTTTGGGACAGCATTTTCTGCGCGATACGGAAATTGCTCGTCGAATAGCCGAGACCTTGCCCATAGAAAGTGAAACTTCTGTGCTGGAAATTGGTCCCGGCACGGGAATGCTTACCCGGTTTCTTGCTAATAACCACCTTATAAACCTCACCGCCGTAGAACTCGACTGCCGCTCGGTAGAGTTTTTGCATAAAAATTTTCCGACCCTTAAAGTTATCGAAGCCGATTTTTTGAAGATGAATTTGAAGGATGTTTTCCCTGAAAAATTTATGATTATCGGCAATTTTCCTTATAATATTTCAAGCCAAATTCTTTTCAAAATGCTTGATTATAAAGATGATATACCCGTACTGGCGGGCATGTTTCAGCGCGAGCTAGCCCTGCGTATTTCCTCGCCCGCAGGACGTAAAGCATACGGCATTCTCAGCGTTTTTATTCAGGCGTATTACGATGTGGAATATCTTTTTGAGGTCTCCGAAGAGGCTTTTGACCCGCCGCCAAAGGTGAAGTCGGCGGTTATTCGCCTTACGCGCAACAAGGTAGAGGCGCTTCCCTGCGATGAAAAACTCTTTCGCACCGTAGTGAAAACATCTTTTAACCAGCGCAGAAAAACTCTGCGCAATTCGCTCAAACCTATTTTGCCACAAAGCAAAATATACGCTGATAAATTTTTTGACAAACGCCCGGAACAACTTGATGTACAGCAGTTTGTGAATTTGACAAATTTGATGGATGCAGAATTACAAAATAACAGAATTGAAAACTGAAAAAAGCCTGTGCAAAACCTGTTATAAATTTTCGGTTGGTTACCGCTTTATTCAGGACAAAACTTACAAGTCGGATTTTGATAAACTTGTAGAACAAACAAAAAAGATTTTAGAATAATAAAAATAGTCAATAAAAACAGTATATATATGTCAAAGCAGGAATTTACAAATACATTATATACCAACGATAATCTGTTTATTTTGAATGGATTAAACAGCAATTTGGTTGATTTGATTTATCTTGATCCGCCCTTTAACTCCAAGCGGTTTTACTCTGCGCCAATAGGCAGCAAAGCCGCAGGCACAAGTTTCAAGGATATGTGGACTTGGAAAGACGTTGATGAGGAATATCTGAATACTTTGGCAGAAAATTACCCTGCCTTGACCGATTTTATCGCCTCTATCGGTGTAATTCACAGCAAAGCGATGATGGCATATTTAACCTATATGGCACAGCGTATTGTGGAAATGCACCGCGTCTTGAAAGACACAGGCAGCATTTATTTGCATTGCGACCCTACGGCAAGCCACTATTTAAAAGCGGTTTTAGATGAGATTTTTGGCAGAGATAATTTTAGAAATGAAATAATTTGGCATTACCGCAGATGGACAGCCACTTCAAATAAATTTCAAAAAATGCACGATGTTATTTTATTTTATTCAAAAAGTCCAATTATTACTTTTAATAAAACATTTATAGAGCCGACAGAAGGACAAAAGATAAAACACATAAAAGGTTGGGATAGAAATTCTGTAATGATTGACGGAAAAAGACAACCTCAACTTTTAATTTATAATAAAGAAAAAGTAGAAGTTGCAATAAAAGAAGGTAAAATAAATTTATCTGAATATGCAAAAACACACGAAGTGGATAACACAAAGACAATTGCTCCTGATGTTTGGGAAATCGATTATTTAAATTCTCAATCAAAAGAACGCACCGGCTATCCTACCCAAAAACCGCTTGCGCTTTTGCACCGTATTATCAAAGCATCGTCAAACGAAGGCGATATTGTAATGGACCCGTTTTGCGGATGCGCCACAACTTGCGTGGCGGCGCAACAACTCGGCAGAAAATGGATAGGCATTGACATTGAAACACAGGCAGTTGATATTTTGGTAGAACGTTTAAGCGATGATGCGGGAATGTTTAAGGATTTTGTTAACACAAACAAAGTTCCTGTAAGAACCGACCTGCAAATCATTGATTCCAAAGAACAATCGGTAAAAGAACGCTTGTATAAGGCACAAAATTGTCTGTGCAACGGCTGCGGAAATAAATTTGA
>JAISWT010000154.1 GCA_031271005.1 Prevotellaceae bacterium
CTCTGGCAGACGGGCTTGTGGAGTTTCGCAAACGGCGCAACAACCGCTCGTACGTTTCCATCAACACTCTGTAGAAGAGAAAATAAAAAGAGTCTTCATAAAAAACATTGTTAAAAAAGGGGAATTTCATTTTTGTATGAAATCCCCTTTTTTTGAACAAACTGTGGAAAAATAAACTTTTGCAAAAAAAAAATTAAAATAGTGGATTTCTAAAAATTAGTTTTTCAGGCGGACAGGTTTTAAAAAGCGCGAGTTTGTATCTTGCGTAAATGCGCATTTTTCAAAACGCAGTCTTGCAGTAAAAAAAACCAATTTCTGAGAGTTCCCCCAAAATACAGTTTCAACCATGCTGTCTTTTATACACCGAACCCCGTTTTTCCGTCTTTTAGCGCCTTTGATTGCAGGCATTCTGGCTTTTATGCTGATGCCCAATGTGCCGCAAGCGGTTCTGTTAACCCTTCTCCTGTTTGCGCTAAGCTTTATTTTTATTTCTTTTTTGCCCGCTAATGCTAAAAATCAGTTTGCATTCAGATGGGTTTTTGGGGTAGGAATATCGTTTCTACTGCTTGTAACCGGTTATTATCTTTCTTTGAGAGCAAACTCGGCAAGCGAATTTCATTTTACAGAAGAGAAGAATCTTTATCTTGTGGAACTGACCGGTGCGCCGCTGGCAAAGCGCAATTCGTATAAGATACAGGCAAAAGTGCTTGGCTACCAACAAGATACAAGCGAATTTAAGGCAGACAACAGCAAAGTCATTTTATATCTGCAAAAAAACGATTCGGCGGCAGCCCTGCTCTACGGCGACCGCATTCTGGTTCAAGCGCAGATGCAGCCTCCGCAGGCGCCACTAAACCCCGATGCTTTTGACTTCGGGGCGTATTTGCGGCGACAGGGAGTTGCCGCTACTGCCTATGTACAAGCAGAGCGATGGCAGCGAGCAGGACAAAACAACAACTTCTCGCTGATGCGCCTCGCCGACCGATGCCAAAAATATTTACTCAATATTTACCGCTCTTTGGGGATAACCGGCGATGAGTTTGCTATTGTGGCTGCGCTAACGCTGGGCTATACTGACGATATTGCGCCCGAACTGACTGACGCATACAGTGCGAGCGGAGCAATACATATTCTATCGGTTAGCGGGCTGCACGTTGCAATTGTCTATGGATTTTTGCTGTTCGTGATGAACATTTTTCTTAAAAACAAGCCTTGGGCAAGATTTATTAAATCGCTGATAATCATCGTTGCGCTGTGGTTTTACGCTTTTATAACCGGCTTGTCGCCGTCGGTAATGCGGGCGGCTTTTATGTGCTCTATCGTTGCATTGTCGATGAGTTTGGGGCGCAAAGCCGAAATATACAACTCCATTTTTCTGTCGGCGTTTGTGCTGTTGCTCATCAACCCGAACAACCTGTTCAATATAGGGTTTCAACTGAGTTATGCGGCAGTTTTGAGCATCGTTATTTTTGCCGTTCCTTCATATAAACTGCTAAATACAGCCAACAAACTTATTGTTTTTGCGGCAGATATTGTCATTGTTTCCTTTGCCGCGCAACTTGGCACGGCGCCTTTCACTATTTATTATTTTCATACTTTTCCTGCCTGGTTTTTGCTGACAAACATTGTTGCCATACCACTTTCTACCATTATTATTTATGTGTCTATCAGCGCTTTAGCGCTCTCGTCGGTAACTGTTTTGTCGGGCATATTAGCAGGCGCTTTGAAACTGTTGCTTGTTGCGCTCAACAATTTTATACATTTTGTTTTCATGTTGCCAATGTCGGTTCTCAATGTATCGCTGAATTTTGAGCAAATGTGGCTGATTGTTTTTGCGCTCGTTTTGTGCTGTGTTTTTTATTATTCTAAAAAATATTTACCTCTAATACTTGCTTTGTGCTGCATTTTATTTGCTCTTTTATTGAATTTAGGAATAAAATACCAAACTCTTATTTCGCAAAAATTTGTGGTCTATTCGGCGCAGCGCAATACGCATGTGAGTTTTATTGAGGGAAATAAGAATACGGTTTTTACAACCGACTCTACGGATATTGAAAGGATTGCAAGCAACTATTGGGACAATAATAAACTTGCTATGCCCGATTTTATAGGTGAGAACGGCTTCTTTTCAGATGGTTTTGTAGAGTTTTACGGGAAGAAGTTCTATATTCTTACGAATGATTTTTTTCGGCGGCGTACAAGCAACGCTGTGCCTTTTGCCGTTGATTATCTTGTGATTGGAGCGTTGCAGAAGCCGCAAGTGGAACAACTGCTCACCTGTTTGCTGCCCAAAAAGGTCATTATTTGCGACGGCGTTTCGGCATACTACAGCGCCCAGACCGAAAAAGTTTGTGCCGACCGTAATATTCCTGTTCACAACATTGGCACAGAGGGCGCACTCACTGTGGATTTATGATTGCGGGGTGGAGCGTTTTTTGAGTATTTTGCGTAATAAATGACGGTAGTTTATGTCTTTGTACACAAAAATTCGGTACATAGTGTAGTTCCACACAAAGCCCACAATCAGCGCGACCGAGAGTTTGACAACTATAAAAATATCGTCCGAATTACGTCCCAAAAGGCTGATTATAAAAGGTATATTACGCAGTAACTCTGTGAGTTTGAAGGTAAAGAACGTGTTTAATGCCACGCTGCACAGCCACACAAGCAGGAAGCGGAAAAATATGTTCCTGAATTTCAACTCGCGCACTTTGAAAGTCCACTTGTAGTTCACAAAACAGGCGAACAAGCCGCCCGCTATCTGCCCGACAACCGTTGCAAACACATACGATTCAATGCCCTGCGAAAAGAAATACAATATTTTCACCTTGAAAATATCGAGAGTCTTTTTCAGTGCAAAAGCCACACTATTATCAAGCACAGTTGCCATTTGAGATGATAACTGCGCTCTGAAAAACACAAAAACGCCACCTTTGGTCGAAAATGTTAAAAATACATTCTTTATTTGCTTCAACATGGATGCCTATTTTTTTAACACTACATACAATCTTACTGATTGTCCGTAAGAAGACAGACACAAAAAATCATTATGTTTTGCAGGTTACGAATTTTTTAGAAAAACAAATTTAACGACATCGTTTTATTTCTGATAGCATTGTTAGATATTTTTATATGCTTTTATATTAATTAACGTGCTGATTTTCAGCATGTTTTTTAATGTAAAAATTAGTAATAAACAACACTGCTTCAATAAAAATTCACATCATCGTTTTTTTTTGTGTTGCAAAGTTAATAATTTTTAGTGTTTAATATCTATTTTTTATTTAATTTTGTGTTTTATTTTGATAAAGCGTCTGCTATAAACCGCAGAATTGATTGATATTAAAAAAATTCTCAAACTGTTTATAATAAACAACTAAAAAAAATATCTTAACACAAACTTTAATACCATATAAAAATGAAAAAGATTTATTTTTTACTTTCGATATTGACTTGTGCAGCAATCAATATCGTTGCTCAGCGAACGGTCAATTTAAATGACGAGAAATCAGGTTTGACCTCGCTTGTTCCTGCAATGGTCCCGCAGGAATTTTTAGCAGAGGCAAAAATGGCGAGAGTTTTCACGCTCAATCCTGTTTTGCAAAAAGATGACAAAATACAAATCGGCGATGTTATTACTTTGCAACTCTTTGAAAATGAGATTTATACCTCGCAAATCAGCAAAATTGCAACCGACATCAACGGCAATTTTACTGTTATGCTCAGACTGCCCGAATATCCGATGGCTTACGGTTTTATCACCACAAGCGCGGCGGGAAAATCGCTGTTTTCGCTCACTGTTCCCGAACTTGACAAAATATTTGCAAGTCGCGGAAGTATTTATTCAGATGTAAATTATTTGCTTGAGATTGATAAAAACAGCGTTTTGAAATATGAAGGCGACGGTGTGCCTGTTCCTGAGGGCATAATGATAAATGCAGAAGGCGACGCAGGAACGATGCAGAAACATCTCGCGCCGCAGGCAACAGCCGACAACTGTAACCCGGCGTCTTTAGGTCCTAACGACCCTGCAAACATTGATATTTTGATTGTTTATACTCCTGCGGCAAAGGTGTGGGCTGATGCAAACGAAAACGGAATATCAAACGCTATTGCAGGCGCAATGGCGCATACAGAGGCAGTACTTGCTAATCAGGGTAATAACGACCTGATGACCTGCGTTCATTCCGAACTCATTGACTATGAAGAACATATTTATGATATGGGCTTGGATTTAAACAATCTGACAGGAACAGCAGACGGATATATGGATAATGTTCACCGGTTAAGAAAACAATATGAGGCAGATATTGTGGCGCTTATTGCTCTAAACAGTAATACAGGCGGTTTGGGGTGGGTATTATCCAACTCGAATGGAAATTACAGTTACGCCTTTAATGTTGTAAGAGTGCAACAGGCAAGTTTGACAAACACTTCCATTCACGAAATAGGACACAATATGGGAATGTTGCACAATAAAGAGGACAACAATATCACAAATCATTTTTGTTCTTATGCACACGGCTGGCACTGGACAGGAAACGACAACAAAGAATACGGTTCTGTAATGTCGTATATTGGCATGGAGACTCCTTATTTTTCCAATCCTGCTATAACTTTCAACGGCGCACCAACAGGCAACAGCGCCACTGCCAACAACGCGCAGGTGTTCAGGAATACAAAGCATGTTACGGCTTTTTACAGCGACAAATTAGCAAATATGCCGGACGCCCCAACTGATATTGTGGTTTCAAATCCCACAAACGGCGGCGCCACTTTCAGTTGGGATGCCATGCCGAATGTAACCGAATACAGAGTTTGTGTTTATATTACAGGCAACAGCGGCACTTATTACTATTATCCAACCACCAATACAACCTTAACGTTCAATAATACGGGAATATTTTCGGCTTGCACCACATATTATTTTATGCTACAGGCAATAAATGAATGTAACGATGCGGTAAACAGCGCAACAATGCCGTTTAAAACAAAATGCGACACCGACCCTACCGTTACCGCTTTGGCTACCACAGATATAACAATGAACTCGGCTACATTGAACAAAACCGTTGTAAATAACGGAACTGCTGTTACCGCCGAAGGTTTTAAGTATAAAAAAACATCCGATACAGGCTGGCAAACCAGCGCAACAGGCGCTTTGTCGGGTTTGGACGGCGATACAGAATATAAATTTTATGCTTACGCAACAACGGCGACAGGTACTTTTAACAGCAATGTATTAACATTCAGAACCTGCCCCACAACCCTTCAATACGACATTTCCCCCGCGATTGGTGCGTGGCAGTTGATTTCTACGCCCTTTGCCGATGCGCCACTGAGCAAGTTCAAATTTGACATGCAACCGCGCGTAGCCTTATATGAACTTGACTGGTCGCCCACTGCTTCCGACTGGAAAAAGGTAGAAGGCAGCACGTTGCCACTGGGCAAAGGAATTGCCTATTTGATAAATAACAGCGTCGGCGAACCAATGACAAATTATCCTACCAACGGGTTGATAACGTTTGAAGGCGAGGCGAACACTGCTAATGTCTCTGCAAATGTTGTTACTAAATACGCGCTTTTGGGCAATCCGTTCAACAGCACAATTGAGTTAGGCGGTAATGTAGTCGGAGCAATAAAAACCGGCGGCTGGTACAAATGCTCGGCAGACGGCAAAACATTTCCACTACAAGTTATGGCATCTGTACCCGCGTGGCAGGGATTTATTGTTGAAAATCAAAATCCGTCCCAGACCGCAGACGTTACTATAACGCTTGGTTCGCTCTCCCCTGCGCCTGCACAGTCTGCTTTGTTTGACAATGCCCTAATCACCATTACCACTGCCAACAACGGGTTGCAGAGCAGCGCTTACGTTAAAAACAATGCGAATGGCTCGGCAACAGTGGGCAGCAGCGACATGTCGTTCCTAAATATGGGCGCAAATGAGTACGTTCAGGTTTATACTGTTAAAAACGATGACAGCGGAGCAGCACACAAACTGGCTCTCAATGTTGTTAATACCGAGCAGGCAACCATTCCCGTTGGTATTCTGACGCAATACAGTGGCGACATTACACTCACTTTAACGGGAATGAACACTTACGATTGCAATGTTGCGCTTACCGACCTCGCCGAAAACAAATATTATCACTTGTCGGGGCTTGCTGATTACGAAATAGAAACGACAGTGAGCGGAAGCAGCGAAACACGTTTTGAACTTGTCCTGTCGCCCAAAATACCTGACGGCGTAGAGAACCTTGTCAGTCATAACATTCAGGCGTTTGTAAGCAATGGAAAAATACAGATACGTTCCGGTGCGGGCAACCCTGTTCAAAACGTAAAAGTTTACAGCGTTAGCGGCGCACTCGTAGCAACCCGGACGGCAAACAGCGCCGAAACCGAAATAGAGGAACGCCTGCCCGCAGGCGCCTATCTGCTGAAAATTCAGACCGTAAAAGAAACAAAAATGCAGAAAATCGTAATTAGTGATTAGTTGTTAGATTTTCAATTCAAAATTGAGAATTGAGAATTACATTCAATGAACAATGAAAAATGAACAATGAAAAATTAATCAATTATTCATTGTTCATTTTTAATTATTCATTAATTAATTGTTGATTGTAATAAAAAACTCTGTGTCGCTCTGTGAACCTCCCGCTTTGGCGAGACAAGTTTTGCGAAATCTCTCGCCAAAGCGGGGGAATGAAATTGTATAATTAATCGCATTCAAAATTATTCACTATTCACTACTCGCTAACCACTAAAAAAGTCAGTTAAAAATATATCTCACACTTAATTGCAACGAATAAGTGGAAGTGAAACTTTCGTAGTTCTTAAATGTAGATTTCAAAACTTCATTACTTACTTTTGGGAAAGTGTAAACGCCTGTTGTGGTGTTGTAACTCAAAATGTTTGTGCTGTAAGTGGTTTTGTAAAGTCCCCAATTACTGTTCAATAGGTTCAGTAAGTTTTTAATGTCAATGCCAACCTGCAAGGTGTTTTTCTTGCCGCCTGCCATCAGGTAAAAATTCTGTATAAATTTGAAATCTAATTGATGATGCCATGGCATTAACGCTCCGCCGCGCTCTGCATATTCTCCCTTGTGCGCTTTCAAATATTTGTCCTGCTCAATATACTTCCAGAAGTCATCTTTTTGTTCTGCGCCTGTGTAGTCTGTGGCGTCAGCAAAAGTCCAAGTGTCTAATTCGGCGCGTGAGGCAGGAATATACAGCAAGTTATTAGCGCCGCCATCACCTGTTACATTGCCCATCGTGTACGAGAAACGAGTATACGAATATCCTCCCGCATATCCGAGTTGGCTTCCGTCATACACAAAGTAAGCGCCTGTTCCAAAGTGTTTGGCATAATCTTTTTGGTAGCCAATGGTTGCTATTATGCGGTCGGGCGACACGTAAGTGCCGTAGCCAAGTTCGTGGTCATTCACGCCGTTTTTGCTGAACATATTGGTATAGAACGCCGAAGTTACCTGGTCGCCAATACCATCTCCGTATGCTTTGGACTCGGAGCGAGTGTAAGCAAACGACAGGTCTAACCCGAAATCAAATTTTTTGCGCAATTGAAGTGTTATTGCATAATAGCGTGATTTGGCTTCATCGCTGTTCTCAATCACGTAAGCGTTATAATTACCCGTGTATCGCGTATATCTTTTTCGGGTATCTTTTGGATTGAGTGTGATTGTACCATTTTCTTTAAGTCCTCTGTTTGTGATTACAACCGGATTTAAGTCCTTATTATAAATGCCTTCCAAAGTAAGGTCAATGCCGTATGGCAGTTTGGCATCGAAAGCCAGAGACGATTTCCAAGTAGAAGGCATTTTCAAATCCTTGCTCAAAATTGTAGGCGATACAGGCGCTACCGGCGTTGAGGGCGTGAAGTTGCCGCCATACAGGTCGCTCAAAATATCTTTTACATTTGTGTGGAAATCGGGCTGCACGCCGCTTGCCTGCGCCTGTGTGTTGTAGAAATATTGAGTTTGCCCCACATTTGAATTTCCTACAACCGACACCAGCCACACGTATGGCAATCGCCCTGTGAAAACGCCTGTTCCTCCGCGCAACACATATTTACGCTCGCCTGTCAAGTCCAAATTGAAACCTACGCGGGGCGACAGCGTCAATTCTGCTTTGGGCAGTTGCGCCGTTGAATAGTGCGTCCCGCCAAAGTCCAAATCGGCATACGCCTGATTGAAATTAGTTCTTTGTATTGACGGATAAGTGGGCAACTCCAAGCGAATGCCCGCAGTAACACGGAAATTATCTGTCAGGTTCAGTTGGTCTTGCAAATATGCAGAATACTGCTCGAAGGCAAGCGTGGATTTGAATTGCGACAAATCAGCCGAATTGGAGTGCGTAATAAGGAACGCCGCCGGCTTTGCTCCGGTCATAAAATCGTCCATTGACGAGAATATGTACCATCCGTTGCCACCCTGCATATAACCGTTCTCGGCTTTCTGATATTCGTACTGCACGCCCAATGTCCAGTTGTTGATGCCGGCTGTCCAGGTCAGTTCATCGGTCAAAACGTGCGTATTAACCACGCGGGTATTGCCCTGTGTGAACGGGTCGGGACCGAATGACATGTAAGGTGCGCCGTCTTTAAGTATTTCAACGGTGGGGAATGCTCCGCCTGTGTAAGAGCGCGGCTCGTCCTGAAGAGAATAGGTGTAGCGCAACATGTTGTTGAATTTGCCGATGCGCGAGTTCCATTCTGTGGCAATAGACGAGAAGTTTTGCTCTTGAAAATAGCGGGCGCTTTCAAAATACATCGCATATTGCGAAGTACGGTTGCTCCCTCTGTTTATACTTAAATTGGCATCGCCGGGATAAATGGTGTTTGCCGTAAGAGGATTGGTAGAGGTTGAAGGATTTGACGAATATTTTGATGCCGTATGCGAATATCTAACGTTTATTTTATTTGCAGGGTTAATATTCCAGTCCACACGTCCCATCAAACGGAACGAAGGTGTGGATGACGGGTAATTTGAAATTCGTCCGGGGTCGTACTGATAAGTATTTTTCAGGAAATTTTGCATAGTATTAACGTCTGCTTCCGTTGGGCGCACCACGTTGTTACTGCCAAATGCTTCTGATTCGTCTTTGCGAAGGCTGTACGAAGGTCCGGGACTTATATTGTCCTCGTACTCTGCATTGAGGAAAAAGAAAAGTTTATTTTTAATAATCGGTCCGCCTATGTTCAAGCCAAAAGTATTATTTCTGGTAGATTGTGCGGTGAGTTCATAGTCGCCCACTTTTTTGCCGCGCAAATTGTCGTTGTTCATATAGGTATAAACCGAGCCTCTTATCTGGTTGTCGCCTGAGCGCGTAACTGCATTAATCGCGCCTCCAACGAAGCCACTTTGTCGCACGTCGAAGGGCGTTAATGACACGCTCAGTTGTTCCAGTGCGTCCAGCGAAATGGGCGAGCCGCTTGCCGGCAGATTAGCGCCTATGCCGAATGCGTTGTTGAACGCCGCGCCATCAACGGTAATGTACGACTGACGATAATTGCCTCCTCCAACTGCGTAACCATTGCTTGTGGTATTGCTCTGCGGAGCGAGGCGCATGATGTCATTCATACTGCGCGAAACAGTTGGCGTTACGCCGATTGCCTGTCGGTTCACGCTGGTGATTGCGCCTGCTCTGTCGCTTTTCATGTTGCTCTGAGTCTGACCGATTACGATAACCTCGTCCATGCTCGAAACCGACTCTTCCATCAGTACGTTCAAAGTATAAGTTTCGCCAAGAGTAACGGTTACATCTCTGTACTCCCGATTATTGTACCCTATAAACGAAACTTCAACAGTGTAGGGCCCGCCCGGACGCATACCTGCAATAAAATAACTCCCGCCTTTTTGAACAAAACTGTAATAGACCGAGCCTGACGGAAGGTGCAGCGCTTTTACTGTTGCCCCTTCAAGCGCCTCGCCGCCGGCGTCTTTTACTGTCCCGCTAAGCGAACTGCTTGTTACCTGAGCCGAAACAAACGGAACCGTCCCGGCTAACAAAACTGTTAGAATAAAAAGTTTCAAATTTTTTTTCATTTGTTTATATATTTTAATTATTAGATATTTAATATTTAATATTTTACAAAATAATCATCTCCTTGTGTGTGCCTAATCCTTTTTTATGCTAATGGGGGGTTAATATAATTTTTATTTATAAATGTTATTTCAATTTGCTTATTATTATTTTCGCAGTACAAAGATATTACAAATAAGAATACGAAAATGTTACAAAAGGATTAATAATAAGTATCAAAAAAAAACTTAATAGTGGTTAGTGATTAGTGGTTAATTGAGAATTGAGAATTGAGAATTGAGAATTATATTCAATTACGAATTAAAAATTACGAATTACGATTTGCTAATTGCTAATTGCTAATTGCTAATTGCTAATTGCTAATTGCTAATTGATTAAAGTTTCTAACTATGCCTAACTCTATTCAATTCTCAATTCTCAATTCTCAATTCTCAATTGTATTTTCTGACAACTGACAACCGGTTGTAAGTTGTTTTTGGTGGCAAAAGTAAAAAAGGCTTGTCGCCTTTGCGACAGCCTTTTTTTACTTTGCTGTTTAGTGTTACTTCACCTTCATCTTCTCAATACTGCTGTTTACAGCATCCTTGGCTTTGTTTTTCGCCTCTTCAGCGGCTTTTGCAGCGTTGTCTTTTGTCTCCTGAATGGCGTTGGAAACATTCTCTTTGGCTGTTTGCGCAGCCTCTTCTACGCTTTGCTTCGCGCCTTCCACTGTTTGCACGGCAGCATCTTTCGTACTTTTGGCAGCATCCAATGCAGATGACACGTTCTCTTTCACGTTCTCAACGGCTTGTGTGGCTGCGGTTTTCACTGCATCGTAAGCCGCTTGCGCCTCTTGCAATGCTTTTTCGGCGGCTGCAACTGCTGCATTGTCGCCTTTGGCTTTTGCCTCTTCTACTGCCTTTTTAGCAGCCTCAAGTTTTGCCTGAACGTCTGCAAGCGCCGCGCTCGCCACATCTTCAATGTCAGAACCCAAAGTGTCAACCGTTGACACGAGACTGTCCTGCGGTGCAGCATCCGCTCCCGACTTCTTTACACAGGAACTTACTGCAAAAGCGAAAAATGCAACGCTAAAAATCAAAATTGCTTTCTTCATTTCTTTCTGTTTTTAATCGTTAATTTTTAAAAAGTTTAGGGCACAAAATTAATCCAAATTTTATTTATAAACAATAATTATTCTTATTTTTTACAAAAAAATTTTACCTTTGCAAAACAAATCATCAATAGCAATTAAAAATTAATGCGAATATTGTGAACTTTGTGTCCTTTGTGGTTAATTTTCCCCTCGCTGGCGCGGACTTGCAGTCCGTGCCGTGAGAGAATACTAAAGAAATAAATTATGCCGGAACAACAAAATATAGAATACAGGCAGTGTTAAACGACCTTAACAAGATACTGAAACGGCGCCTCGCGAATGGCGAAATAGTCCGCTTTGGTGATTTTGGCTCGTTTCAGGTGGCAATCGC
>JAISWT010000192.1 GCA_031271005.1 Prevotellaceae bacterium
CTATACCTAACTATACCTAACCATTCCTAACTAAACTCTAAACTCTAAACTCTAAACTCTAATCACTATTAACTAACTTCGGTATATTTCTTTTTTCGCTGCAGCCAGCGTGTTTTTCATTAGCGAAATAATTGTCATCGGTCCCACTCCTCCCGGCACGGGCGTAATGTAAGCACATTTTGGTGCAACATTCTGGAAATCAACGTCTCCGCATAGTCTGAAGCCGCTTTTTTTCGTGCTGTCCGGTAGGGGAGTAGTGCCAACGTCAATCACTATCGCACCTTCTCTTACCATTTCGGCTTTTAGAAATTCGGGCTGCCCAATGGCTGCAATGATAATATCGGCGCGGCGGCACACTTCGGCGATGTTCGGCGTGCGGCTGTGGCAAACGGTAACTGTTGCATCCGCGCCTTTTTGCATCAGCAAGACGGCAAGCGGCTTACCCACAATATTACTGCGACCGAGAATGACACAGTTTTTCCCGCAAATATCTATACTGTAATATTTTAGCAGTTCCACAATTCCTGCCGGCGTAGCAGGCACAAAGCATGGCAATCCTGCAAACAGTCGTCCGAGATTAATCGGATGAAAACCGTCTACATCTTTGCGGTAGTCAATTGCTTCGATAATTTTTTGCTCGTTAATGTGCTTGGGCAACGGCAACTGCACTATAAAACCGTCAACATCACTGTCGTTGTTCAGTTCGTGTACACGGCGCAGAAGTTCCTGTTCGGCAACATCGTTGTCGTATCGGATAAGCGATGAGCGGAAGCCTATTGACTGACACATCTTTATCTTGTTGGAAACATATACTTGGCTGCCGCCGTCGTGCCCAACGAGCACTGCTGCAAGATGCGGAGGCTTGTCGCCCGCGCGTACTGTCTGCTCGGTTGCGTTAGTTATTTCTACTCTGATTTGTTCGGCAATTCCTTTGCCATCAATAAGTTGCATGTTATTTATTAATTATTAGAGTTTAGAGTTTAGAGTTTAGAGTTTAGTTATTAGAGTTTAGAGTTTAGTGAGATACAAATTACAAAGTAGTTTTCAGTTGTCAGAAAATTGATGTAATTCGATTAGTTCGTAATTGCTAATTACTAATTGCTAATTACTATCTGCTACTTGCTAATTAAAAGAAGGTTTTATTTGTACAACTTGCTGATTTTCAGTGAGTTTATGTATTTACAAATAAAATGTTGCGTGCCAAAAGTAGTAAATTTCTATTAAAACTCAAAAATTATTTCTATATAAATGAAATAATTTTTTTTGTCCGAACTGAAATATTTTCCGAGTTCTGAAATAATTTTAGTACTTTTGTTGCGTAGCATATTATTTTTATTTTGTATAATAAAGTTATTAAAAATCAGTAACTTATCGAAATATTATGTTACATTTTTTATTATAAACAGTCAAGTGCATACACTTGCGAAAGTTGAATTTCAAACAGTAACTTTTAAATCTGATACATATAAAATGAAAGCATTAGTAAAAAAGCACGCCGAAAGAGGCATTTGGTTTACAGATGTTCCTGTACCTGATATAGGCGTGAATGAGGTTTTAATCAAAATCAAAAAAAATGCGATTTGCGGCACCGACCTGCACATTTATCAATGGGACGAATGGTCGCAGCGCACTGTCAAAACGCCGATGACTATTGGACACGAATATGTTGGAGAAATAGTGGATATGGGCGCTGGCGTTAAGAACTTGAAAATTGGCGAGCGCGTAACAGGCGAGGGACATATTGCTTGCGGACATTGCCGCAATTGCAGGCGCGGGAAGTTGCACGTGTGCGAAAACATCAGTGGAGTGGGGGTGAACCGTGACGGCGCAATGGCAGAATATCTGTCGCTGCCGCAGGAGAACGTGGTTCGTCTGGATAGCCGCATTACTGACGATATGGCGGCGATTATGGACCCGTTCGGCAATGCAACGCACACTGCTTTGTCGTTTCCCGTGCTGGGCGAAGACGTTTTGATTACCGGCGCAGGCTTGATTGGTTCGATGGCGACCGCTATTTGCCGTTTTGCAGGCGCACGCTACATTGTTGTCAGCGACTTGAACGATTATCGCCTGAATATTGCCAAACAAATGGGCGCAACCCTCACTGTTAATCCGAGCAGAGGACAGACAGTTGTCGATGCAGTTCAATCTCTTAAAATGAGAGGTTTTGATATTGGACTTGAAATGAGCGGCTCGCCAAAAGCATTTAACGAAATGCTTGATAATATGTATAACGGGTCCAAAATTTCGCTGCTCGGACTAATGCCCGCAGGTACGGGGATAGATTGGGATAAGGTGATATTCAAAGCATTGACAATTAAAGGAATATATGGA
Organism: Prevotellaceae bacterium; assembly: GCA_031271005.1. Lineage (GTDB taxonomy): Bacteria > Bacteroidota > Bacteroidia > Bacteroidales > Paludibacteraceae > WRGS01. Next base: position 2,335 of record JAISWT010000192.1, read on the forward strand.
CGCGAGATGTGGGAAACGTGGTATCAAATGGAGCAGATGCTTATCTCCGGCATTAACCTTCAACCAATTATTACACACCATTTTAGCATTGAAGATTTTCAGAAGGGATTTGATGTGATGGAAAGCGGGCAATGTGGCAAAGTGTTGTTAGAATGGTAATTAACGGCTTCGGGCTTTCTTAAAAATAATATTTGCAAGAATTTTCCAGATATATTTCAAATCTGTTGCAACCGTTCCGTTCTTTTGGCAGGCATCCAAATATTTTAATTCGGATGCCTGAATTTCGTCCAATGTTTTAGGCATGTCTGCATAAAATGGCGGCAAAAGTCCGGGCGTATGTTTTGTGCGTTTCTCCTGTAACTCTTTGGAATACAGCGAAAAATAATGTTTGCTCAACGGGCGCACTCCCACAGGTTTCATGTCGCCTTTCAGCAGGTTGAAAATCATTGGCAATTCATCGAGCCAGTATTTGCGCATAAAATTTCCAACTGAGGTAATGCGAATATCGTGTCGGAACTTTCCGCCTTCCTGCAAATCGTTTTTTTCATAAATATAGGACTGCAAAAATTCGGAGTAGGGGTGCATGGTGCGAAATTTGTAGACCTTAAAAAATTTCCCGTTTTTGCCCACGCGGTTGAGTTTTATTATGGGCGAATAATTCACTACTTCGCTGCGCACAGGTTCATTGCACTTTTTTGCGACAAAAAAGGACAGTCTGTCGGCTTTAAATTCGTTAGTAACCACAAAGCCTGTTGCATATAGTCGTCCCAAAATCTCGGCTTTTGAAAGGACGCGCTTCTTCCCGCCGGTAATCCAGAAATAAAACTCGCGCGAAAACGACCATTTGGGTAAAACACGCTTGAAAATATATGCAAAAATGTACAAAAAATAATTCAGCACGGGCGGATATTTTGCCATAAAATCCTTTTTATACTGACTTTTGGACAGAAAACAGCCAATAAAAACGCCCTGAAACGGCAACTTGTCGTGAACGGCTACAAAGAACTCGTTTATACTGCGTATGTCATTGATTTTCATCAAGTTAATAATTGTAGAAAAACGGTTCTGCTTTAAACTCAACACGTTAAAAATGGTGGACGTGCTTACTACAATTGTGTTGGACATATTCAGTTGCGCATATTTTTTCAGATTGCGTAGCACTGAGGCGCCCGTAAAATTGGCAATTCTGTTTTCTATGTCTTCAACTGTCTTACTGTCAAGCAAATACGCGGATTTCAATTCAACAGTTTTTTTCTCTATTTCGCGATTTACCTGATAGCGTTCCACATTCACCGCATCGCGAAAAGCGTAGTAGATAGAAACCGCTACAAGTTCAAAGAGAAACATAACGGCAATGAAGGCAAAAAATGCGTAAATTGAAAGTTTGAGAGACGGAAACAGCATGGCAATACTCCCGGTAACCATAAATACAAGTAAATCTGTGCGCAATATTGTATTTATAACCTCGCGAATTTTGCGGAAACGATACGAATGATATTTGTGAAACGTTACACCAACGATGAACGAAATGGGAATGTAGACGATAAAATATGCTCTCCAATATTTCTGAAGCGGATATGGCGTTGTGAACGGAAACCACGAAACTACAATTAAATATGCTGCCCCCAGCATTAATAAGTTGAGTATCAGATATATAATTTTAGGATTATTAATTCTGTAATCTTCCATTTTCAATATAATTATTTTTTGCTGTTCAAAAAAAAACGATGCAAAATTAGTTAAATTTTTTTTAAATTTATTAACAAAATCTTATTTTCTGCAAAAATTTAACTGTTTTTTTTCTTTTAAATTAATGATAAGAAATGGTCAATTATCGAATAATGAGGCGTTTAATTGCATTTTTTACTGTTTGCAAAATCAATTCCTCTGTCCAGTCAAAGCGGCTGTCTGTCCAACGCTGCGGGTGGGTTGTTATCATAATTTTTGGCGGCAGTTCGTTGTTTTTCAGCGCGTTAATAATTTGTTGTGTGGTTTTAAAATGCAAATTAAAGTCAGATTTTACCTTGTCGCGCACGCTGAAACGCTCGCCGTCCCAGCGCCTGCCTGTGTCGGTCAGATAAAAAATGTCATTAAAATTAACATCAAAATACGGCTCTCCAATGATTCCAAAGTCGCGATAATTGTATGATTTCCAAATACTTCGATTGTCAAATTTTGAGGTCGGGCTGCCGTGCATACAAATTGTGCGCACAGGATAGAACTGCCTGAAATGCGCCAGTTGTTTCTCAAAATGCGCAATCGCCTGCTCTTTATCGCCTTTAAACAGCGACAAATCCTCGTAATGATAGCCAATTTCGTGTCCCAAAGCCGCTATTTGCCTGATAATCTGCGGTTTGTTACTTTGCGGCACAACGCGGAAAAAGTAACTCGCTGTTATGCCAAGTTCATTTTCAATTTTCGCTGTTGCAAGCGAATTTTCAGCCTTCAAATCAACATCGTGGCGCAAAATTACAAACTTTGCAGCCCGCTTGCCTTCGCAAAACTGCTCAAATGTAAGAAAAGCGTAATCCGCTGATTTTAAAGCAGTTAAAAGGTCTCGATAAATCTTTAAAGTGAAATCCATCTAATTAAAAGTTTCTAAAATTTTGTTCAACATAAATTCTGCCGCCTGTCCGTCGCCAAAAACGGGCATAAAATCGGAACTGTTTTTCAGCAATTTATGATAAGAATCTATAATCATATCCTTATTTGCATCGGCAATTTTGCCCGCGTTTTGCTGCACTATTTCCACCCACTCTGTTTCGGGGCGCAAAATGATGCAGGGTTTGCGGAAAAAATACGCTTCTTTTTGCAGCCCGCCGGAGTCGGTCATTATTAATTTTGAATGTTTCTCCAAAACAATAATTTCAAAAAACGAAGCAGGCGGAATTATTTGTATATTGCTGTTATTCAATAATTTAGAATAAATATTTTGCAGCAGATTTTCGGGCAGCAATTTTTTTGTGCGCGGGTGCAGTGGCAACACGATTTTTGTGTTTTGCGCAATTTCGAGCAAAGCCTCAATAATTGCCGACAGCCGTTCAGGGTTGTCAGTATTGTTGTCGCGATGAATGGTGCAAAGCACAAAGTCCTGATTTTCAAGTTGTAAGCGTTCTAAAATATCTGTTTTCTGCTCGGCTATTTCGGCAAAATACAGTGAATTGTCGTACATAATGTCGCCCGAATGAAACACTTTTCTGCGCAATCCGTTTGGAAAAGTGGTTTTTGACTGCATAAATCCCTCATTTGTAAGGTTTTGCACAGCCGTTTGCGTAGGCGCAAAAAGCAGAGTAGAAAGTTGGTCGCACACAATCCGATTTATTTCCTCGGGCATCGCCATATTAAACGAGCGCAGTCCCGCCTCAATGTGCACAATCGGGATGTGCAGTTTGCTTGCCGCCACTGCGCCGGCAAGCGTGGAATTGGTGTCGCCGTACAAAACCACCGCGTCAAACCGCTCATTAATAAGCGCCTGTTCGATGCCCGCAATCATTTTTGCCGTCTGCTCGCCGTGCCGCCCCGAACCGATATTAAGGTTAAAATCGGGCTTTGGAATGTTCATTTCGGCAAAAAATACCGCCGACATATTTTCGTCATAATGTTGCCCTGTGTGCAAAATTTTTTCCTGAATTTTATCGGAAAAACCGTTACGTATTGCCCTGCTCAAAGCGGCGGCTTTGATAATTTGCGGGCGTGCGCCGATGATGGTTAAAAGTTTCATCTGTTTATATTTTTTTTTAATTGTAATAAGTGTTTTGTGTCAACAATTTTTTATTTTTAACAGAAAAAGTTTAAAAAACGGGTCGCAAATAAAATAGATATTGTATCTTTTGTCAATTATTCCATCGTTCAACAGACCTTTGACCGATGTTTGCAGTGTTGACGGATTGGGCAAATTATATGCTTTCAGATAATTTTCGGAGAAAATATTTTCGCCGTTTTGAGTGAGCGCAAGCAACAGTTGTTTTTTGCTATTGGACTGTTTATCAAATAGTTCCACATAATAATCGTTCTTTAATTCCACATTATTTGTTTTGTGTGTGCACGAAAACAAAAAATATTCCGACATTTTTTTATTTAAAATTAACTGACAATTTTATTTCCCCAAAGCCGCCAGCGAAATCACATTTATTCCATCATTTCTGCGATAACTCATTCCCGTGCCTGTGATGATATTTAGCGATTTTGGCAAATTCATTTTTGCTGTATCTATATTTTTTACGAATTTATTCAGATTTGCGGCGGCTTCGTCAATAAATCCTACGCCGAGTTTTATTTCAAAGGCGGCATAATCGCCGTTCCGTTTTTGTACAATTGCATCAATTTCCAGGTCGTAAGAATCGTGATAATGAAAAACAGTAGCGTCATTTGCTTTGGCATATACATTTAACTCGTGGATTGCCAGCGATTCAAACAAAAATCCTGTGTATTTAATGTCTTTCAGCAACGCTTCCCTGTTCAAACCCAATGCTGCAACGCAGAGCGAAGTGTCGCATAAATGTCTTTTGGGCGATTTTCTGAGAGATGCCGCCGAGCGAACGTGCGGGTTGAAAGCGGGCTGTTCGTAAAGAATCATTAAACGATTCAGCGCATCAAGATAATCTGCTATTGTATTGCGCGACAATTCGTTTTTATCCGAACTTTTTACGTCCTGCGCCAGTGTTTTATTATCTACCATTGTGGCTGTATTTCGTGCCAGAGAGCGCAAGAGACTCCGCACTTTCAACGGGTCGCGTTTAGTGTCAGAAACGCGGCTCATATCTGTTTCGCACAGCAAATCGATATATCCATTGCTTATTTTGAGCGCATTTTTAGCGGATTCGTTCAACAGTGCAGGGAAGCCGCCAATTAGCATTCTTTCAATAATAAAATCAAGAGAAATGCCTTCTGAATAAAAACTTGAAGGATAATCACCTTGCAACAAGTCCGACATTCTAATTTTTCCTGTAGAATATCCCAATTCCTGCCAAGTCATTGTATCCATTTGCACAACAGTGAAACGTCCTGCTCCGCTATGCAAACGAACATTATCGTTGGGATTAGAAGACCCTGTAAGTATAAATTGCCCTTTTGCTTTGCGGTCATCAACTTCGTGGCGAACATAATTCCAAATTTCAGGTTGCTCCTGCCATTCGTCAATCAAACGCGGGGTTGCTCCTGCAAGTAACAGATTGGGATTTGTTGCCATTATTGCGGGAACTTGTTTATTTCTGTCCATTTCCAAAATGCTATTTGCAAATTGTTTGGAAGTTTCGGTTTTTCCACAAAATTTTGGTCCCTTTACAAGCACAGCGCCCGAAGCCAACAGTTTTTCCGATAAATCTTCCTCTATAATCCTTTGTATGTAGCCCATAATAACTGCTCAATTTTTGTGCAAAGGTACAAAAAATAATTTCATTGTGCAAATTTCAGGCTTTTTGTTGTGCATATTTTAGACTTTTCATTGTGCATATTTTAGGCTTTTCATTGTGCATATTTTAGGCTTTTCATTGTGCATATTTTAGAATTACCTGAATTTATATTGATAATCAGGATTTTCGCGCATTATTTTTTTGCTTTCGGGATAGTTTTCAATAAACCAAACAAAGAAAGCAGTTGCATCAATTTTATCGGCGAGCATTTTTTGCCTTCGCGCTTGAAATTCTGCTTGTAAATTGCTTATATTCAGCAATTCACACACTTTTCCGTAAAGTTTTTCAGGTTCAGACGCTTTGATACCAAAAGTGAGTCTGTACACATTCTGCAACTCTTCCAGTACGCCAATTCTGCCTGCGAAGTCGTTGAAACGCACTGACGGAATGCCAAGCATTGCCGCCTCCACAGACATACTCTGGCTGTCGCCTATATACAGGGTGGCAAATGCCATAACATGATGAATGTCTAACGGATTGATATTCAGGCGATATTTTTCAAATTGCGGCTCAAGTTCGCGCTCGGAAGTGATGTAAATATTGCCGTATTTTTCCAAAATTGCAAAGAGTTTTTCGGCAATAGCGGTAGAAATTCCGCTAATTCCGGTGTCGTGATGTGCGCTGAGTTTTGCAAAACGAATGAGAAAATAAGGCTTTGAGATGTTAAAATATTTTTTTACAACTTCAATATCAGGCGTAAAAACGTTAGGGTGCAAATATGCAAGTTTTTGATAGCCATTGTATTTCACCGATTTAGGTTCCAATTTTCCATTGTTGCACACTTCGGGCGACAGCAGCGTTTGCACAAACGGTCCTGCTGCCTTTCCCCACGCAGGCGCCACTGCTGCATCATCTTCGCCAAGATTGACCGAATATTTTCGCAGCAGCCACGCCACTTGCGCCACTTCGGGCGTTGAACCTGTTAACAGGTCGATGTTGTGTTTGATGCAAAACCAAAAAATCTTCCAGTCTTTTACTATCATTTGCCAAAAAATATCAAACTTTGATTTTCTATTGTCATTCGGTAAAATATTGTAATATGGAAGATTTGCATTTTTCAATAAATCTTCCAGAATATCTTTGGTTTTAATCAGAATAAAGACCTTATTTCCATCATTTTGCAAATTTTTCACAACATTTTTGTACAAATGGAAATGTGCAGGATGCGAAAGTTGTATGAGAATATTCATTATAATTTCTAATTTATATTGGGAACTCCTAAAAATTGCTTATTTGTCGTTGGATTTCATTTTGAAATTAATCTACTAATAACTAAACTCTAATAACTAAACTCTAATAACTAAACTCTAATAACTATTTAAAACTGTTCCGCCCCACGAATATCCCACGCCAAAGCCCACCAAAAGCGCGTTTCCTTTGAGAACGCCCTGCTTTTGCGCCTCGTAAAGCGCGATTGGAATAGTGCAGGAAACCGTATTGCCAACGTTTTCCATAAAAACAAAAAACTTTTCTTTGTCTATTTTCAATTGTTTTCGCAAAAAATTTATCATAAATTTATTTGCCTGATGAAACACGAACAAATCAATATTTTTTTGCTGTAAATTATTGATTTTCAGAGTTTCATCAACCAATTCGGGTACGGCTTTTGCAGTAAAGTTAAAAATTTCGCCGCCGTCCATAAACAGAAAATCGCTTGATTTTGGGAATTTATTTTCGTCAAAAGTCAAATCGTTTTTCGCGTTCTTTTCTCTAAATGCTCCTGTTTTTACAATCAAATTTTCCGCGCCTTTGCCGTCTGTGCCGAGCGCAAAATTGCCAATTTCTGCAAATCCGTCAGTTGAAATCAGCGTTGCCGCTGCCGCGTCGCCAAAAATGGTGCGGTTGCCTTTGTCTTTCGGATGCAAATGTTTGGTGTAGGTTTCTGCCGTAATGAGCAAAACGTTTTTGGCTATTCCGCTCACAATCAGCCCTTTTGCAAGCGACAGCCCATAAACATAGCCCGAACAGCCGAGATTAAAATCAAGTGCGCCGCAAGTTGTCGGTAAATTCAGTTTATTTTGCATTATGCAAGCCGAAGTGGGCAAAAAATAATCGGGACTTTGAGTGCAAAACAGCAGAAAATCAACGGAATTTTTGTCAATATTATGCTCTGTAAAAAGTTTTTCCGCCGCATTTACGCCTAAATCTGCTGCGGTTTGGTTCTTCTCTGCAATATGCCGCTGATTTACGCCAATTTTTGAGGCGATTTTTTCAACCGTCCATTCGGGAAACTCCTGCGCCAAATCCTCGTTAGTGAGGATTTTTTCGGGCAAATAATATGAAATTGCTTTAATAAAAGTGTTCATTTTATTCTATTTTTCGATATGTTTTTTTTCTTTTAAAAATTCTTCTGTTTGCTAATGGGGACTTCTAAAAATTAGATTATTTTAGGCGGACAAGTTTTCTAAATCGCTAATAATCAAATTTTTATCTACTTCAAAACAGACGCTGCCCCACGCAACTTCGTTAGTAAGAATTTTTTTCAGGCAAATAAAGTCAGGAATTAAAAGAAAATAGCCATTTCATAACAGGAATAACCTGAATTTCAAAGCCTTGTTCTGTAATGATTTCTTCTTCGTCTTTTGTTATTATTAAATATTTTGTTACCTCAAAATTGCTTTTTGAAAGTTCGATAAAAACGCCAATTTCACGCTTTCGTGTATCAAAATTTTTCATTGTGTAAGCAACCTGTATCGCCGTTTTTTGTTCGGGCAAATAAAAATCAATCTCATGTTTTCCTTTCAAATAAAAAACCTGCTCGCCATAAAGTTGCCGAAGTTTTATTGCCACTTGATTTTCGAGCAGGGAAGTGTCAGCATCAAGCAAAAACAGGTTAAGTATCCCGTTATCAATGAAATAATACTTTTTATTTGCCTCTTTATCTGCCAGTTTTGCAACATAATTTTCGACAGAAAAAATCAGACACGCATCTTTTATGTAATTGATATACTCAATTATGGTTGCGGCGCTAACTTTTGCGCCAAACGATGAAACAATATTGGCTAAACGAGTGTATGAGGTTGGTTGCTTTAGCGATTCCGCCATTTTTTTGATAAGAAAATTTAACGCTGTTTCATTGCGGATATGATAACGTTTGCAAATGTCGCCCAAATAAATTTTTTGATACAAACTGCTCAAAAAATCTCGTGGGTCGTTAGAAAACTGTATTTCCGGCATTCCGCCTTCGGTAAAGTATTTAGAATAAAGTTTTTGTATTTCGTAATACTTGCCGTAAATTTCATTTTTCTTTGTCAAATCAATATTGTGCGCCAAAAGATATTCTTCAAACGAAAAAGGAAAAACATTGTGTATCAAATATCTGCCACCCAAAGTAGTAGCAACGTCTCCGCTCAGCATTTTGGCGTTGCTGCCGGTGATATAAACACGGAAAAAATTATCAGCCAGGCGGCGGGCAAATTTTTCCCAACGGTCAACTATCTGAATTTCGTCAAGGAAAAAAATGGGTTTATGCTTGTAAATTTCTTCGTAACAGCGTTTTATCAAATCTAAATCAGATAATTCCAATTTGTCTATTCGGTCGTCTTCAAAGTTGAAAAATAAAATTTCTTCAATCGAGCGACCGTTTTTAAGCAGATTCTGAATGTGCTGATACATTAAAAATGTTTTACCTGCACGCCGCAATCCAACAAAAACATAATTGAAATTAGGTTCAAGTTCAACTTTCCGTTCAACAAAAGACATTTTTAAAATCTTTTCTTGATTCTCTTTTATCAATGTTTTTATCAGTAATTTATCCATATTGTTTTATATATAAAACAAAAATAATATATTTTTATTATATATATACAACAAAAATAATGTATTTTTATTGTATATAAAAGATAAAAACCGTCAAATTTCTACTAAATCGCTAATAATCAAATTTTTGTCCGCTTCAAAACAGACGCTACCCTACGCAACTTCGCCGGTAAGAATTTTTTTCAGGCAAATAAATTACGAATTAATTTTAGGGAACTGCTAAAAATTAGACTATTTCAGGCGGACAAATTGAAAATGAAGTCCAGCAACAAATAAGCAATTATTAGGACTTTCCTTTATGAACAAGGTTTATTATTTTTGTGATTTTCAATTTAAGGTATATCCTCCGTCAATCAGCAAATTTGTGCCTGTAACCCACGCCGCTGCATCGGACAGCAGATAAACCGCCGCGTAAGCCACTTCTTCGGGCTTGCCGTAACGCTTTAAGGGATAGCGTTTTGTGTCTTCTTCCAGTTGTTCGGGCGTAAAAATGCCCTCGTCGTAAATGTGCGTTTCCACAGAGGCGGGATTTACGGTATTAACGCGAATATTTTTGCCTGCCAAATCCAAAGCCATATTTTTTGCAAATCCATTTATCGCGCATTTTGAGGCGGCGTACATGGAATTTGCCGCTGTAACTCCGTAAAGCCCTGCTATAGAGGAAATAAACACCACAGATGAACCTTTGTTGAGTTTCTTTTTCTTAACCAAAGCGGCGGAAATCAGAGTTGGAGCAGTAAAATTTACACTCATAACTTCCTCTAAATCAGCGTATTTTATAAATTGAAACGGCAAAGTTTTAATTAAACCTGCATTATTTACCAAGCCATCAAGATTTGGCGACTGTTCAATCAACAAATCTCTGTCCTCTTTTTTTGTTAAATCAGCAACGATAATTTTATGATTTTTGCCTTGCATCTGCGATATGGTTTCCTGCAAACGCTGTTCGTTTCTGCCTGATAATATAACTGTTGCGCCCATTTTTGAGCACTCAATCGCAATAGCCCGCCCAATACCCGAACTTGCGCCTGTTACCAAAATCGTTTTATTTTCTAATGAAAAAGGATTATATGCCATAATTTTATATCTCTACTAAATCGCTAACAGTCAAATTTTTATCTGCTTCAAAATAAACGCTGCCCCACGAAAGCCCCACGCCAAAACCGCAAGCAACGATTTTTCGTTTTCCGGAAAAATCGTTTTGCAATTCAGTAACAATAGTCAGCGGGATAGTTGCAGACGAGGTATTGCCGAAATTTTTGAGTGAATATGGCGTTTTTTCTTTTTCGAGTTTGAGTTTTTTTCGGATTTGCTCGTTCATAAACAGATTTGCCTGATGAAAAACGAAATAATCTACCGTTTCTTTGCCTAAATTAAATTTTTCGAGCAGGCGATTTACGCTTTCCGGCGCGCGTTTTATACCGAATGCAAACACATCCATTCCCTCTAAAATAAGTTGTAAATTGTTTGAAACAATGCCCTCGCCGCGAGTAATTTTGTCAAACGATTTTTTGGACACTTCGTTTCTAAAACCGCCGTCATTTACTATAATTGTCTGATAACCGGAGCCGTCAGAGTTCATATTAAACAGCATCGGCCCGGAATTTTCGGAAAATTCTATTGCGGTTGCCGTGCCTGCATCGCCAAAAAGCGGGTATGTACTTTTATCTGTTTTGGCGCAAATTTTTGAAATTGTATCGCCTGCAAGCAACAATGCTTTTGCCGTTTTGCGCTCGTTTTCAGGTAGTTGGCTAAAAAGCGAAGCAACCACACTCAGCCCATACACCCACCCGCTGCAACCGAGCGAAACGTCAAGCGTGTAGCATTCTTTGGAAAGTCCGAGTTTATGCTGGATAAGCGGCGAGGTGGCGGGCAAAACATAGTCGGGCGTTTGCGTAACAAACACGCACAGAGCGATTTCCTCTTTTGCCCACCCCAAGTCGACAATAAGTTTTTCTGCCGCCGAAATACACAAATCGGAAGTCGTAACTTCCTTTGAACTAATGCGTTTGCGCTCAATGCCGGTGGCTGCAACGAAGTTTTTGTAACCGTCATCGTCAAACATCGGAAAATTGGCGTTTTCGTCAATCGTTTTTGGAACGCAAGCCGATAAACCGCTGATTTTAACATTATTTACTTGCAAAAAAGCCATATTTTTTGTTTTTGCGTACAGACAGTTAATTTCGTAAATTACATTCTCGATTTTACGATTTCAAACAAATCTTCAATTGTGGTTGCTGTTTTGATGTCATTGCCCTTGACAGCCACTTCGTACTCGTCATCAACCATTGCAATAACCGACAAAGCCATCAGAGAAGTCCATTCGCTAAGCGTTTTAAATTCCGTGCCTGCTGCAAACTCACTTGCATCGGTTTCATCAAACTGCGCTGCAAAATTTTCGATAAATTTTTGTAATTCCATATTTATATTTTATATTATTTTATATTATTTTATATTATTTTATATTATATTATATTTTTTATTTTTTATTTTTTTATCTGTTTAAATTTTATAAATGATTGAAATTCAATCATTCCCTTGTGTGTCTAAATCTTTTTTTTGACATTATTTTTCTAACTCTGATTTTTTATTTTCACTTTCCCCACTTTCACCGCAGGGTTTCCGCGCACGAGTGTTTTTGCTTCAACGTCTTCATTAACAACGGAATTGGCGGCAACAATGGCATATTGACCCACAGTTACACCCGGATTAATGATTGAACGAATAGCACAAATCGCCCCCTTTTTAATCACAATCGGCTCAACGCGGGCAAGCAAAGCGCCCCTGAAATGTTGAGGCGGATTGAAGTGCGCTATCAACATTGAACCCGCGTTGATTGAGGCATTTTCCTCAATATATATATATTCGGGATACATATTGTCAATAAAAACTGCCGTGCCGATATACGCGCCGTCGGCTATATTCACGCCTTTCCAGCGGTTGAGAGCCACTCGCACCTTGTTTGACGGCGCAAAATACGCCAACAAAAACAACAAATAATTCCGCAAACGGCGCAAAAAATAGAAAACGGGTTGTTTCTCACTCTTTTCTCCGCCAAAGGGAATTTTTTTGCCCGCGTGCATTTTAAAATCGCTGCTTTTCATAAAAATTCGTTAATTTCTCAACATAAAATTTGCCGCAAAGTTACGAATTATTTTTCGGAATACAGCAATATTCAATATTTCTTACGCGATAAAAAAAAAAAACAGGTTTTTTGCCGCAAAAAAATCATTTTTTTTAATAATATTAAAAAGTTTTGTTATAATTGTGTAATTTACAATTAAGAACAACAATTTTGGAATGATTATTGCTGTGAAATTTGCAAATTAATCGAATCAGTTTGTAAATTTTGTTTTAAAAAGATGAGAAAACCAAAAGAAATAATTGATAAGTTCCTGAATAAAAGGATTGTACCAACGCCGCTAACTTTGCAATCGCTGTTCAATTACTCGGTAGCGCATTGTGCGCATTTACCGAGTATTGCTTTTGTGGGCAGCGAGCCGCTAACTTATGCCGAATTAGGCAAAAAAGTTGATAACATAGCCGGTATGCTCTTTGCAGCAGGCTTGCGACAAGGCGACAAAGTTGCGATTCTCAGCCACAATATGCCCAACTGGGTAATTGCCTATTTTGCAATAGTCAGTTCGGGGCTGGTTGCAGTGCCTGTTTTGCCCGATTTCTCGCGACACGAGGTTCAAGGCGTTTTGCGACATTCCGAAACTAAGGCATTGTTTATCAGCGAGAAACAAATTCCTAAAATTAAAAATTCACATTTCCCAAATATTGAATACAGCGTAAAATTAGATGACTTTTCCGTACTTAAAGCAAGTACAGTAGCCACTTTAACCGACAGTTACGTGCAACCGACTATAAATGAAGACGATTTGGCTGCGCTGATTTATACTTCGGGAACAACAGGGCGGTCGAAAGGAGTAATGCTTACGCACAAAAATATCACCTGGAACGCCGCCCAATGCGCTCAATTTCACCAAATTGACAGTTCCGATGTCTTCCTCTCGTTCCTGCCGCTCTCGCACACTTACGAAAACACAATTGGAATGATTTACCCGATAATGTACGGAGCATCAATATTTTACCTCGAAAAACCACCCACGCCTGCGGCGCTTTTGCCCGCGCTGGAAAAAGTGCGCCCAACGCTGATGTGTTCTGTGCCTCTGATTATGGAAAAAATCTATAAGTCGCAGGTGCAAGGCAAATTTACAAAAAATAATATTATCAGGTCAATTTACAAAACACCGTTCTTCCGTGTTATTATTCACAGAATTGCGGGCAAAAAACTGTACAAAATATTTGGCGGGCGACTGAAATTTTTCGGAATTGGCGGTTCAAAACTTGACAGCCGCGTTGAACGTTTCCTCGCAGAAGCAAAGTTTCCCTACGCAATCGGCTACGGCTTGACCGAAACTTCGCCGCTTATAGCAGGTGCAGGCGTTGGCAAAACGCGACTTCAATCAACAGGTATTGTGCTGCAAGGCGTTGATATTAAGATAGTTGACAAAAACAAAAAAGGAGTAGGGGAGTTGTGGACAAAAGGACCAAACGTAATGCAAGGCTACTACAAAAACCCCGAACTTACCGCCGAAGTACTGACAGAAGACGGCTGGCTCAAAACCGGAGATTTGGCTTACCTGAGCAGCAAAGGCTTGATTTTCATCAAAGGACGCTCTAAAAACACGATTATTGGCGCAAATGGCGAAAATATTTACCCCGAAGACATAGAAAGCGTGATTAACAACCAAGAGTTTGTCCTTGAATCGCTTGTGATTGAGGAAAACGGCTTACTTGTGGCAAAAGTGCTGCCAAACCTCGAAGAACTTGAAAAGCACATTGCCAACTTCAAAGCGAACTACGAAAACAGCATAGAACGGTACCATATCTGGAAAGAAAATATCAAACGCGAAATAAATATGCGACTGAGTAAGTTTTCGCAAATCAAGCGCATTGATATTGTTGAACAGCCGTTTGAAAAAACGGCATCGCTGAAAATCAAACGTTTTCTTTACACAAAATCAAAATCGGCGAGCAAACAGAAAAGTTGAGTAAAAAATTGTTTAGAAATTTAAATCGCACATTATCCGGTGTGCGATTTTTTTTGCCATTCATTTTTCATATAATTTATATTATGTCAAATAAAAGTTTGCGTATTGTCTCCCGCTTTGGCGGGACAAGTCTTATTCTTTTATTACTCTTTATTCTTTTTATTGCACAGAATGATTATGGTATAACTATTTGATATTTATATTGTTACCTTACCGTATTGATTACGCCCCGTTGGGGCTTGTGTATTATTCGCGTTTTGTTCCGTAGGACGTTGTCCTACGCTATTGATTGTACGGCTTTCAGCCGTTTGCCCTGTCGCAAAAACTATATTAAATTGATAATGAATGTTTTATAAAATTTATGAGAGGTAGAGAGTGTCGAAGTCAGGAGAGCGAAATAGTCGTTGAATCCATCATACAGAGCAGTTTTTCCCACTCTTTTTGTTCTTCCGTTATGCTGATTTTTTTGAGTAAAAAAATGTTTAGCGGACAGCAAAAAAACTACCACTTTGGCGGGACAAGTTTTGCGCCCCTTGCGGTTAAATATCTTTACCGCAAAGAGCGCAAAGAAGATACGCAAGGAACGCAAAGAAATTAATAACTACACTCTACACTCTAATAACTAACCACTAACAATTAACCACTAACCACTATATAAATTCTGCCCGCTTTTACACAAAAACGGGCAGACACTTATGAAAAAACAACCTTTTTTAAAACTATTTTTTAAACTATTTTTTTTAATATTTTATCTATATTCTATTATCTATATTCTATTATCTATATTCTATTGTCTATATTCTATTTTTTTAATATTATTTTTTCTCTTTGTATTGTGCCATCGCTAAATATTGTTTCCCTTATTATCAGTTGATTGGCGGTAAAATTGTTTATTTTTTGTCCTGAAATATTGTAATATATTATTTTAACGGCAGTTTTATCAAAAGTATTTCCAATATTTTCAGTTACTACATCCGGTACCAGCGACATATAGAATAGATTTATTGCGTCTCCTTTGGTAATGCTGTGTGCGCCTGCTTCCAATTGCGATGTCAATATTTGTGTAGCATCAATTGTGTGGTTCACGCCGTCAATTTTAACGTTTTTGCCGTTTGCCGAAGTTGAGCCGCCAAACACCAGCGTCAATGTGCTTGCCTCTATTGCTGTGAACGAAATATTTGTACCGCTTTCCATTTTCAAACAGCAATTATAGACTGTTCCGTTGTATGTTACGCTGCCTTTTGAATCGGAAGAGTTGCCCGTAATTGAGAAAACGCTCCGGCTGCTGTTCATCAGGTCGCAGAGACCGCCTCCCTCTATATCCGTGTCGCCGTTGTCGCCGCCGTCTCCGTTGTCATTGTTTTCGTCCTGAATGGAAACAAGTTGCGATGTATAACTGTTTATCGCATCCGACAAAGCGGTTATTATTCCGTAATTATTGTCTTCGGACGTGTTGAAAGTCCATTGAAAATCACCACCTTCCATTCGCCCTGCGTACTGCATTACCTTAGTTTTCGCGTCCTGCGGGCTGTCGGCTGTGTAGGGATACATTGTTGCTTCGGTATCAAAGTTATTGTAGGTTCCTCCGCCCTGCTTTGCGCTAATGCTTGAAGGTATCTGTTCTTCGCGTGTTGCGGCAACTACAGCGTCAAACTCCACAGTGTTGGTAGCCGAATAAGGAGCAAAAGTGTAAGTTCCTTCCAAATGGTTGTTGTACGCCTTTATTATTCCGCCGTCATCGCCGCTAAAAGTGCCTCCGCTGCCACCGGCAATGTCTGTTCCCTGTTTTGAAATCATCATCGGTTTTTTACAACTGCGAAAAAAGTTACTTTCGGCAAAGATACTGCTTTTTTCGGTAGATCCAATCCCGTATTTTGAATTTCCATCGTAATAATTGTTATAAACATGCACAGTGTGAAAACGGACGCGCGGGTGCCGGCTGTCGCTGTGGTCGTACCAGTTATGGTGGTAAGTTATATTTCCGGGTATCTCATTTCCATTTCCAAGGAGATTACATTTGCCGGAGTCCCAGAAATGATTGTACGAGAAGGTACAAAAGTCGGCTTCTTTGCAATCGAGCGAGCCGTCGCCTTTATCTTTGTCGCCGCCGTTATTTACGCCGTAAAAAAAGTCGCAGTTATGAATCCAAATATTGCAGTTTCGCCCTGTAGATGTAACCTCTATTCCGTCTTCGGGGAATTTCATAAATCCGAGGTTGCGGACTTCCAAGTTTGAGCATCTCGAAATTTTGAGTCCTAACCCATAACATGTTGCGTCATTGCCCACTCCTTCGATGGTAATATTTTGCACGTCAAAATTATTTTTCCCTTTGATAACCAGCGCATTATCCGAATCAAGCCCGTTAACATCCGAGGCATTTAATTTTCCAATTATTCTCACTGCCATTGGGGTTGTTTCGTAACCTTTTTCTCTGGCATTAAGTATGTCGGCAATTCCCGTACGTGTTTCTGTTTTTGAGTCAGACACTTTTACCGTAAGTGTTACGGTATTAGCGTTTTGCGAAGTGATGTACAGCGTTATCGCGTCCGGTTTTAGCGTTCCGTCATCGTTGTATGCTCCCGATGCTGTGCCGCGCGTGGAAGCCGGCGAATGGGCAAAGCCGCTGCGGTCGTGCGACAACACGGTCAGAGGCTGTGAAGTTGCTCCTGTATCCTCTATGTCATCTATAACGGGTTTAACAGTAACAGTATAAGTCCCCGCAGCAAGCCCCAGTAGGTCTGCACGCATATATGAGCCGTAACTGCGGATAAGTTGCGTATCAATTTGCCTGTTGCTAATGCCTGCGCCACTGTAATATACGTTGTAACTGTCGGCTTCGGCAACCGGCAGCCACGTAACACAGGCAGACTCAAGCCAGCCCGTTTGACCGGTAAAAGTAACAGTCTGCGCAGTCGTATTTGCAAATGCAAACAGCAAAAACGCAATTTTAAAAAACCAAGTGTTTCTCATTAGTCAAAATGTGTATTATTTTTTTGTATTAAAACTTACGGTTGCAAAATTATTTTAAATTTTTTTATAAAAAGTATATAAATTATTTTTTTAGGGGGGAATTTTTGTTTTTATTTTTGCCATTAGTTGCGCCGGAAATGGATATTTTTTTGTTCTTGTAATGAAAATATCCGTATGTAATAAAAAGATTGTGAACTTTGTGCAACCTACCGCTTTGGCGGTACAAGTATTGTATCCTTTGTGGTTAATTTTCTTACCACAAGGTGCACAAAGAAATTCACAAAGGACACAAAATTCGCATAATCTATGAAAATTTCAATAAATTCTAACAAAAAATTGTAATTTTCTCCTATAAATTTTGTGAGATATTTTTATCCGTGTTGTGTATAATTGATAATTTAATGCTAACTTTGCCCCAAAATTTAATACAAAAAAATGATTCCCAATATCAAAAATATTCTTTTTATTGATATTGAAACTGTTCCGCAGACAGAGTTTTACTCCGATTTGTCGGCAGATATGCAGCAATGCTGGGACAATAAATTTGCGCAAATTGCTGTGCGCCACGGCGACAGGTTTGCCGACAAAAGCGCGTCTCAAAGTTTTGAAGAGAGCGCGGGCATTTATTCCGAATTTGGAAAAATTGTATGTATTTCGGCGGGTTTTATCTTTGAGAGAGATGGAAAAATGGCATTTCGTGTAACTGCGTTTGCCGATAAAGACGAGGCAAAACTGCTGACAGATTTCCGAAATCTTTTGCTGAAATTCTGCAAAACATCTACGCATACGCTTTGCGGACACAATATAAAGGAATTTGACGTGCCGTATATTTGCAGACGTATGATTATCAACAACATAGCATTGCCAAAACTTTTACAGATTGCCGGCAAGAAGCCCTGGGAACTGAATTTCTACGATACGCTTGATTTGTGGAAATTTGGCGACATAAAAAACTACACGTCTCTGAAACTGCTGACAGCAGTTCTTGGTATTCCGACCCCCAAAGACGATATTGACGGCAGTATGGTTGCGAATGTTTTTTACAAAGGTGATAACTTGGCGAAAATTGCTGCTTACTGCCAAAAAGACGTGATAGCAACGATGCAGGTGTTTTTACGCCTGAATGGTATCCCAACTCTGCAAAATGACTGTATAGAATTTGTATGACATTGATTTCTAAATATTTATATCTTTCAAATCTCCAAAATTATGATAAATGATGCGAAAAAGATTATATTTTTTCTGCTTTTGGCAATTATATTTTTTTCGTGTAAAAAAAATGTAGATGATAGCAGTCCTGTTACCCGTCCGTTGCCTGCCGACACTTTGCGCGTTGTAACTATGTACAGCCCAACATCTTATTTCTTCTTTCGCGATGAATACATGGGATTTGACTACGAAGTGGTGAAAAATCTGGCAAAATATATGAACTTGCCGCTCAAAATTACCGTTGCAAACAACGAGCAGGAAATGGCAGCGTTGCTTGACAGTGGCACGGTTGATATTGCTGCCTGTAACGTAGTGCAAACCAAAGAGTTAAAAAGAAACACCACCTTCGTTTTTCCCCAGCCTGACTCCTATCAAGTGCTTGTACAAAAAGGCGGCAGCAATGCTCTGGCGAGCATCGTGGAACTCAACGGAGCAACGGTTACAGTGAAGCAAAATTCGGTTTTTGAAGAGCGAATAAAAAGCCTGAACCACGAAATAGGCGGTGGTATTACCATTGAATACGCGCCCGATACAATTACAAGCGAGGATTTAATTGAACTTGTTGCAATTGACAGCATCAGTTACACGCTTGCGTACTACAATACGGCTATGCTTTTCAAGCCTATTTATCGCAGCCTTGACCTGTCGTTGCACGTGGGCTTTCGGCAACGGAACGGCTGGCTTATTAGCAACAAAAGCATTGATTTACAGAATGTTATAAAAGAGTGGGAACAACTTAACTCTACTCAACGACAGGTGAGAGCGCTTCGCAGGAAATATTGGAATCAGAATTTTCAACTGGCTAATGAACAGATAAAAACGCCGCGCGGCAGCGTTTCGCCTTTCGATGCGTATTTTAAGGAATTAGCGCCAATTGTTGGGTGGGACTGGCAACTTGTGGCGGCTGTGGCAAATGCCGAGTCGCGCTTCAAAACCGACCTCGTTTCGTGGGCAGGAGCGGTGGGTATAATGCAACTTATGCCCGCTACTGCGCGTAAAATGGGGCTACCCGATTCCACTTTTTTTCAGCCTTACCCAAACATAAAGGCCGGAGTAAAATATTTGAAACATTTAGACCGCACCTTCCGTGATGTTGAAGACGCTAATGAGCGCGTAAAGTTCATTCTGGCATCGTACAACGTTGGACCGGCACATATTTTTGACGCGATTGCTCTGGCAAAAAAGCACGGGCGAAATCCGCAGGCCTGGGACAATAACGTGGAATATTTTTTAATCAAAAAAAATGAGCCTGAATATTACAACGACCCTGTTGTAAAGTACGGACCGATGCGCGGGATTGCTCCGGCAACATTTGTAAAAAATATCTTGAAAACTTATGACAGATATTTGGGGAAACAAATTTGACGGAACTGCCGATTTAAGTTTGTAAATTCCTCTAATCTGCTGATACAGCGACTTTTATGGGAAAAATTCCTGAAACGTACTATCCGAAAAGTACAAAATAATTTTTGTAATCTGTTTGGCAATTGCTACTTCCTTTATTTCCTTTTCAACTGTGGTTGCAGCAGTTTCGCGCGGCTCTGTTTTTGGCAGTTTTTGCGCAATTTCCGCCTCATAAGTTTGCCATGTTTGCGGCTTGTCAATTTGCTTTTCTCGCCCTGTGTTTTCGCCGTAAGTTGCTGTTTTTGGCGCGTTTTCGCGTGGCGGTTCAAACAGCGAAGCGCTACGAGATTGCGCTGTATCTTTGCGCATACTCCCGCTGCCCAGTACAAGCCATTCTAAACTGATGTCTGTAAAACGTGCAACGATTTTTTTTATCACATCAAGCGAGGGTTGCTGATTTCGCGCCCGCGAAACGAGTTGCGAAATAGTGGGACCCGATACGCCTATCTCACGCGCAAACTCTGTTTGAGTCATACCTGCACTGCTTATAACCTGCTGTATTCTGTCAACTCCATCCATAGATTTGGTAATTTTAATTTGTGAAATTTCATTTTACAAAAGTAATAAATTGATTTCAATTCACAAAATTTACATGCGCAAATATTTTTAACAATGTAAAAAAAACAATTACAAAAGTAGGATATTACAAAAGTAAAACAAGAATTTCACATCAATCCCCTACTCTACTATCATTCAATTATTTACAAAAAATGCATAGAGTTAAAGTTTTCATTTAGATATAACAACATAAATATCTGATAATAAATATAATATATAGATGTTTTTTCGGTTTATTAATGTGTTTTAGCGTTTTTATAAAATATGTAAAATATTAGTTAAAGTATTACTTTAATTAATTGTATTAAAATACTGGTTTTCAATATTTTATAATATTATTTTTTACAAAAACAAATACGAAGACAATGCGCTACGATTGTAAAATAAAATATGTGTTTGCAGATGTAAAATGTGTGAATTGTGTGTGATTTTACAGTTGTGATGTTGTGGATTTACTTACTTTTCGCTATACAAATGTAAAATTAACTCTCTTTTTACATTTGTACAGTAAATTTTTGACACGGCAAAATTCTGAAAACTGTGCAGGGGCAATTTTCAAAATTATCCAAAGAAATTACCCACTAACTGTTAATCTGAATACTGATTACTCTATTCAGGTGATTGCTACAGACAGGCATAAACAGAACATTTCCGGCAATGCATGTTTTTTCAAAATGCAATTCCGGAAAAATTCAGTTGCCAAAAGTCCTCGCGGCAGGCGGGATAAAAAACGCTTTATCAGTGCTTGTATGCCTCTGTATTCACTGCGTAAGCAATATTTTTCGCACGCGACTCAAACTTTCGGGGGTGATACCCAAGTACGAGGCAATCATCCAGAGCGGCGTACGGTTCACATAATCGGAATACTTGCAAAGGAAGTCGAGGTAGCGGTCTTCTGCTGTTGCCCCGATAAGCATCACAACGCGGTCCTGCAAATTGGCAATGAGCGTATTGAGCAAATAGATATTCCTTTCAACGCTTTCAGGATAGGTCATTACAATTTCGGTCATCATTCCTTTTGGGAAAGCAACTATTTCCGAGTTTTCAACTGCCTGAATGAAATAGACAGACGGGGTGTTGAGATATGTACTCCTGCGGTCGGATACGAGTCGTTTTTCGGGAGCAAACTGCACGATGTGTTCCCTGCCGCGTTTGTCGAGATTGTACATTCGCAATACGCCGCGTTCAATAAAATACGTGCAACTGCAATGCTGACCCGGCTGCAAAATAAATTCATTTTTTGCCACAGTACGCACAGAAAGTTTGGCTGCCCAAAAATCTACATCTTTTTCGGGGACGCCCATTGAGTCGTGTAAAAATTCTTTAAAACATTCCATTATTTTCAGTTTTTTTGGTGAAATTATTATTTTATAACAAGTATTTATTTTTTGTCGTTTGATTATTGGCGGGACAAGTCTTGTTCTTTATTACACAGATTAACACAAATTATTCTTTTAATAAATATAATATTTTATTGCCAAATTCAATCAAAGTTCTGCCTTTTCAGGCGAAAAACCGATATTACATAAACGTTAAATATTCTATAACTAAATAGTACATCAGCAGTAATTGCTAATTACTAATTGCTATCTGCTAATTGCTATCTGCTAATTGCTATCTGCTAATTGCTATCTGCTAATTGCTATCTGCTAATTGCTAATTATTTTAAAAAGTCGGTTATCCTGTCAAATATTTTTCTAAATTGACTGTCTACATCGTCTTGGATATTTTTCAGTGCAGGGAACGGGTCTTCGTGCCTGTACGGGTATGGTAAATCAAAAACATCAACTCTCACGGGAATATCGCGCCGTCTGCCTTGCAGCGTGTTTATAATTTCGTAAGCGGGCACTACCGTGTCGTTGGTAAGCCCTATGGCGTATATTCTGCTGTGAATCCGGCGAAAAATCGCCTCGCGCTGGTCTATCAGTACCTTATAATCGAGCATGCTGCGAAAATTTACTCCTTCGGGGTGGCTGTCGCTCAAATAGTAGCGCAGCGCTTCGTCTCGCTTCAAATGACTTTCCAAATGTTCTACAAGATATGAATAGAGACTTACATTAGCCTCGCTGTCCAGAATAAACTTTGAAACAGGCGATAGTCTATTGAACACCGCGCCGCCGCAAAAGGAAACCAGCCGCGAGTTGGCAAAATAGTCGTTCTCATTGGTCATCATCAATATCTCTGCCAAAAAACTGCCTATGGAGTAGGCAAAAATATCTACGCTCGCCCGGCTGTCAATTGCAGGATGTGTGCCCGCCTTAACCGCGTGGATAAAGTCAATGATGTCGTAGTACGTTTGCAGCCCCGACCAGATGAAACGTTGCGGTTTGTTGTGCAGGCGTGTGCTTATTGCCACGTTAGACAGGCTCGAACACAGCAAATCCTTATGCCGCGCTTTGCGTCTGGCGCTGATGTCAAACATTTTGTGCGCATCGCTCCACATGGAAGGAGCGCGGTTCATGTGGAAGGCTATGGGAAACAGAACCACCGATTTCCCCGTTTTTTCAACTATATATTTTGTCCACGGATAGTATTTTGTCCAGTGCTTTTCGTTGAAGCCGTGAAACATTAAAATAATTCCTTTGGCGCGTCCGGCATTTTTGGGCGACAAAATATGGTACCTGAATTTTATGTTTTCTACTATTTCGGCATCTTTTTTGTTAAGAATTTGCCTGATAACATCCGGCTCGTATTCCTGATTAAAGTCCGGAGAGTACTCGTAATCATCGCTGTTGCCAAGCCCGCCGGGCAGAATGAAACGATGCTGCGACTCAAAATCGTAATTCATCATCACAGTATTGTCATCAATATCAATACGGCTGTCTGTGTAATTCTCAACAGATTTGAAATAATTATATGTTTGTAAGTAATTCACTTTCAGTTTTATTAATTTATGGTTTTTTAAAAAAAATCTTACAAAATTACACTAAAATATTTTGTATCCAAAAAAAAAAATTAAATGTTAATAAGGCAAACAATGATTAATTTCTGTTAAAACAAGGTAATTGCCGCTCTTAAATTGTGGAATTTGTGATATTTAAAAAAGTTTCACGTTTTGCGCGTTTGTAAAACTCATGTTTTTTATCTAATTTTGCGCAGTCAATTTTAACATATTTTATTTGTTTTATTGGACATTTAAAAGTTGCATTCCTAACGGAATGCAAGGTGAGGTTATAATATTATTTTCTGCCAAACTACTAATCCTAACGGATTGAAACTTTTATAAGTTATTAATTTCTTATCATTAAAAAAAAAATAAAAAATATGAATATAATCAATCTGTCCGAAAATCGGTCTGTTTTGAATCAGTTTCTCAAGGAAATTCGCAGTGTAGAAATTCAGCACGATTCATTGCGTTTTCGCAGGAATCTGGAGCGCATGGGCGAAATTATGGCTTACGAAATCAGCCGCAAATTGCATTATCATTCTGAGGATATACAAACGCCGTTGGGAGTTGCTCCAACCGAAGTCATTTCGGACAGCATTGTGTTAGCCACCATTTTGCGGGCAGGCATTCCGTTTCACAATGGCTTTTTGAACTATTTTGACCGCGCTCAGAACGCCTTTGTGTCTGCGTACAGAAAGTACAAAGACTCGTTAAAATTTGATATTTTTATTGAATATATCGCTTCGCCCGACTTGACAGATAAAACGCTGATAATCACCGACCCAATGCTTGCCACAGGCGGCTCAATGGAACTGGCTTACGGCGCGTTGCTTACCAAAGGCAATCCGCAACATATTCATATTGCCAGTATTATTGCCGGGCAACAGGCGATTGATTATATTGCGGCAACGTTTCCGCCCGAAAAAACCACCGTTTGGACTGCCGCAATAGACCCTGTTCTCAACGAACATTCGTATATCGTTCCCGGATTGGGTGATGCGGGCGACTTGGCTTTCGGCGAAAAACTTTAGGGGACTTCTAAAAATTAGATTATTTTAGGCGGACAAGTTTTCAAAAGCGCAGTTTACTTATGTAAATGAGCATTTTGAAAATGAAGTCCAACGACAAATAAGCAATTTTTAGGAGTTC
>JAISWT010000197.1 GCA_031271005.1 Prevotellaceae bacterium
AGTATTACCTTTGCATCCGCTTTTAAAAAAAGCGACAGAGCGATTCGCTAGCTCAGCTGGTAGAGCACAACACTTTTAATGTTGGGGTCCCGGGTTCGAGCCCCGGGCGGATCACCAAAAGCTAAATAAAAAATAGCGAAAAAACCTGCAAGCCGCCGCAATCATTTATTTTGCGGCGGCTTGCTTTATTTGCCATATACGCACAAAAACGCACAAAAACGAAATATTTTTGTATATTTGCGACACAAATGCGACACGTGCGACACGCGAATGCGACACGGCTAAAAACAAAAAATATGGCAAATGTTGAATATGTTTTTGTTTGGAATTACAAACAAAAAAAACTCAAATCGGGCGACCTCGCGTCTATTCATTTAAAGGTGTATTTTGACAGGAACACGCGACGATATATTGACACCGGTGTCGAAGTTCCAAAAGAATATTGGGATGATAAAAAATCATACATCAGCACGCGACATCCCAACTATAACAGATTGCATAAAATACTGCGTGATTTAAAATCCGGCATAGAAGACTACGAACAAAAATTGATTGACAAAAAACAATTGTTTACATCAATGGAGTTGAATAAATTTTTATCCGGGAAAAGTACCAACCCCGATAATTTTTTAGAGTTTTTCAGAAACGAAATCAACAGCGATAACACTATTGAACACGATTCAAAGAAATCACATTATACCACGTTGAAAAACCTTGAAGAATTTAGCAACGGGATACTTGCTTTGAATGACATAAACTACAAATTGGTTGTGGATTTTGACCGGTGGCTTCGCGAAAAAAAATTAAAACAAAATACCATTCACAAGCGGCATCAAATCGTTTCGCGCTACTATAAACGCGCCGAAAAATATGGAATAGCGGAAAAAGGAAGTAATCCATATAGCGACTTTAAAGTAAAAACCATTGCCGGCTCTCGGACTGCACTCGAAGAATTTGAGTTGATTTCGTTAGAAAATTTTAACCGTTCCCTTATTGACGAATTTACTCGAATTGTTCTCGACCGGTTCCTTTTTTCCTGTTACACCGGGCTACGTATATCCGACAGCCTGTCACTGATAAAATCAGATATTACGCCGTCCGATAATGGTTTAATTTTAACAAAATTCATGGAAAAAACAGACACAACTACCGGTGCGAGTGTAATGCTTCCACTACGGTTATTGTTTGCCGGAAAGCCTGAAAATATAGCCATAAAATACATGGAAGAGAACAAAGACATTCCGTACTTATTCCCGCCAATGACAGCACAGGCAGTGAACAGGACGTTAAAAGTAATATCTGCCATTGCCGGCATCCGTGTCCCGCTCACCTTTCACATCGCCCGCCACACGTTTGGCACAGCCCTTGCCGACATTACCATGAACCCCTATTTAATTATGGATTTGATGGGACATCGCGATATTAAAACCTCCATGATTTATATTCACCGGAGTGCGGAACGAACAAAACGACAACTTGCCAGCGTTAATGAATGGTGGGGTAACGAAAATTAACAATTGCCCCTCATCTCGGCTGTTTGGCGGGGTTTTTATTTTTGTTCTAAAATCTCATACATATTTTCACCATGTTGTGATTTTAGGTATTCAAAATATGCAGGAGTAACATCTATTATATATCCGGTCTCTTTATTTTTAATCGTTATCTTATCAGTGTCTTTACTATCAAAAAATGCTAATTCTATGCCCTTTTCAGCAAGAAGTGCTTCACGTTGCTTGCGTGCAACAAAAGCATTTTCGCCAAGGTAAGCCAATAACAAGCATACGCCAAAACTAAAAAAAGTAGCGGCGAATATTAACAGCACATAGACGAGTCCGCTCCACATAAAGTCATTACCAAATCCAGTTGAATCAAAGCAGTTAATAAATGCAATAAGCGTTGCTATCAACCCTGTTACAAGTATGAATCGTCCTGTACCGCGGATTGTTTTAATCCCGGTATTTTTGTAATCATAATAAATTTTTTTCATAATTTTATTTTTATTGGTTAATATCTATTTTCGATTTTCTGAGATTCCCCTCTTTCTTTATTCCCATATATGCGGGCAATTCCGGCATCGGTGTGGGCAATTCCGTATGTGGTATAATTGAATGCTTGCCATCGCCACTGTTGCGTTCCAGCTCACGAATGATTTTTTTATGACGCTCTACCTCTTTTTGTAGCAATGCATTTTCCACTGACAAATGTACTGTCTTTTCTTGCGCTTCTTTTAACAGGCTACGCAATATGGACACCGTTTCCGATTCTGGCGGCTGTACTGCTGTTTGTTCATTTAGATTATTTTTTTTACTACCTTCTTCCAATCCCATATTGTACAATATTGCGTGTTTTACCGTCGGAATAACTCCACCTTTTTCCCAATTTTGGATAGTGCGAGTGTGTACCCCAAGAATTTCAGCCATTTTTTTTTGTGAAAAGCCTAATTTCTTTCGTAAATTTTTAATTTTTTTTTCGTTCATATTCATACATTTAGAATTTTTTTATACAATATTGTGTGTTTTATTTTGAAAATACGCAATATTGTGTTATCTTTGCATCCGATTTCGCTGCTATACGAAACCGGACATATTAAAAAGGAGACATAAAAACGTAAGCGTGCCTCCAAAAGGAACCAATAAAGAGAACGTATAGCAGCGCAAACTCAAAGTTGGTTCCTTTTATTTTGGCGTAAAGGTAAATAAAAAAATAAAAATTAACAACTAAAAATTATGAAATTATGAAAACATTTTACAAAATCTGCATCTACGCATTCCTTGTCATGGGCGTGATATGTATTGTTACCATCTTTTTCGGCGCTACGCACCAATGGGTAATGGCGCTGTTTTGCTTTGCTGTTTTTTTATTGCTAAAAAGCGAGTTGAAGTCAGAAAAAAAATCAGCCGCCCGCTGGCGCAAAAATTTCGATTTCTACAAATACAATCAACAGCTGTCGCAGAAAAATAATAAATAGTACCACTATGCCGGACACGTCAGAACATAATGTATATATTCGCCAATTGCGCGACCTCATTGTTGATTACACCGCGCAACTAACGCCCTGCACGACCGTCGTACAACGCTATAAAATCATGTACGATTGCCAAAACCACGCGCGGCAATATCTGCGTAAGAAAATACTTATCAGCGAAATTTCTGCCACCATTGCCAAATCATTTGGCGTAACAACGCAAACGCTTTACCGTTCACGCGCAGCAATGCGTTGTTTTTCGTTAGACATCAAGCCGAGCAAATACGCTCGGAAAGCCTACAACAAAATTTATAAATCAATCAATCATTCGTAACAATGGAATCAATCGTTAATAACAGTACCGATTTTCTCGTTTATGCCAATGAAATGCTGTCGTATTCATTCCCCAACGAGAATGTACACATTTTGGAAGCCAAACGCAGCGGCAAGGAGTATGTACTCCGTGTATCAATCAGCGGCATTGAACTATGTGCGCAGGCAGATACTGGGTACGATGCAATATGTCAAATTGAAATACAATACGAATACATCAGTAAATCAATAAATCAATAAATTATGACTGCAATTACCTATATAGCATTAGAGCAAAGCAAGTTTGACGAACTGACAGGACAAATTGCCGATGTCCGGCGCTTGCTTTCAAAATTACCTGCCCTACCTATTCTGTCGGCGGCAGCGCCCGCAGAACAGGAACTCTATAAATATAGCGAGGCTGCCGATTTCCTGCGCGTATCCAAACGTTATGTAGAACAGTTGGTCGCCGAAGGTAAAATTGCAACTGTCTCGGTCGGAAAAAGCCCCCGAATCCAACGTACAGAACTCATCCAGTATCTGGATAACCAAAAAAAATTAGGACTCAAAACAAAATAAATTATTAACCAAATATCATGAAAACAGACCCCATTCTTTACCGCTCCGACGGTACGCAGGAAGTTGTGATGCCGGCAAACAAAAAAATTTTCACCGAGCCGGAGTTAAAAACACTTATCGGTGGCGCTCCTGCGAAAATTTTTATCAGCGCCTGTAAAATAATAGTTGTAAACACAGATGGAGCGTCCGACGGCAGCCTGCTCAATGTCCGCGCCACTGCAATCGTCCAGAGCAATGGAAATATAGGCGAACCAGTATATGGCAACGCCCTTGTTTGCCTATCAAAATTTATTCAATAATAACATTATGAAAACAATAGAACCATGGCATACATAGACATAGATATTAGCGATTATGTAGATGAAATACCTACATATGTACTGAAGAATGAATTAAAGCATCGCAAGGAAGGGGAAGAAAAAAATATACCCGACTTCAAAA
>JAISWT010000217.1 GCA_031271005.1 Prevotellaceae bacterium
GAATGTATAGATTCTCTTTGGGATTGGGTTAATGAAAACATTTTTGGTGGACTTTTCTGGTGGGTTTGGTTAATTCTCTTTTTTGTTGTTGTGCCTGTGCTTGCTCGATTATTAGCAAACCTGATATGCAAACACTTTTTTCCCACCACTTGGAAACGGTGGAAAGCCGAAGAGAAGTTAAAGCAAAAGCAGGCAGACGAGTCTGTAGCCTTGAAACTGAAACACAAAGAGGAGCGCAAAAACCTGAAGGAGTAAACAGCGTATTGTTTTGAGACTCAACAAATTACAGCGCAGCATTTTTTTTGTTGCGCTGTTTTTTTTGTTACATATATGTAAATTCTGAAAATTTTGTCAATTCTCTAAAATCAAATATCTGAAAACTGAAAACTCTTAACCCGCAATCCCCTGATTTTTTTATCTGAAAATTACGCGAATTATTTTTTTCAGAATAAATGACAAATATTGCTACAGGAAAATCTTTAAATCAGCAAAATATGTGCAAAAAAAGATTTACCTTTGTCGGACATTTTTTATTTGTAACGTATGCCCTACACAAATTCTGTTTCGCCTTTCTACTGTGCAGTTTTTTTTGAAGTAATATTCATCGGCACGCCGCAAGCGGATTATGGCAGATTGTTGCGAGAGGAAAAATTTTATTAAAACAAAATATTTTATTCACCATCTAAATTTTTTATTTATTATGAACACAAAAAAAGTATTATTAGCGATTGCCGTTATGTCAATGGCTATCAGTGGGTTAAGCGCCCAGAAATTTAAACCTGTTCCGGTTTTTTTTGAAAGGACAGACTGAAATCAACGTTGTGCTTGATTTCAGCGAGCTAACGTATGACGGCGACTCTCAAAAAGAGCAGTACGAAGACAAAGGCAACAATTGGGTGGAAGAATGGGAAGGTAAGCGAAGAGTTGATTTGGCTGACAACTTTATTTCCAATCTCAATGATGAATTAAAAAAAGTTGATGTCAGTTTTGGAGAATATCCGAATGCCGAATACACACTCATTGTAGTGGTGTTAGATTGCGATTTTGGAGCGTTTGCAGGACCGATGTCGGTACCGGCAAAAGTGAAAGCGAGTGTTAAAATCGTAAAAACGGGTTCTACCGAAGTTTTGTCTTCGACGAAAAAATTCACTGAATCGCAAAACCCATATTCTGCGATTGCTACGCCCAATGATTTTGTCAGAATGTACCTCGCATTCGGAGAACTTGGCGAGGAACTCGGCGAAAAACTTGTAAAAATTCTGAAATGAACTTAAATTGCTGCTAATACGCAATTTATTAGCGCATTAGCAGCAGTTTTTATTGTCTTAAAATGAAAAAAATTGCTGTATTATTTCTACTCTCTGCAATGTTTTTTTCGGGTTTTTCACAGCAAAAAATCAAACTCTGGCAGGACAATCCTGCTTTCAGGCAAAAATGGAGCGAATTAGCGGTGTTTCTGCCCGAAAAACCCGACAGTTCGGGCGTTTCGGTAATAATTTGTCCCGGCGGGAGTTACGTTTATCTTGACATGAAAAACGAAGGTTATTCTGTGGCTAAATATTTGAATAGCAAAGGAATAACCGCTTTTGTGCTAAAATACCGCACCGCTTGGCAAAACAACCATCACCCCGCAATGATTGAGGATTTGCAGCGTGCAATGGAAATCGTGAAAAACAATGCCGAGACCTACAAAATCGACCCCGAAAAAGTCGGCGTAATGGGCTTCTCGGCTGGCGGACACTTGGCAGGAATGGCGGCAGAATATTTTGATAAGCAGTATTCTGCAAGTCAGTATCAAACAGTCAGTAATGAGAATTTAGTATCAGGCGAGCAAAAAGACAGTCTCAATACTGACGTACCGAATACTGCTTACAAACCCTGTTTCGCAGCAATGATTTACCCTGTTGTGTCGATGGAGGACAGTATTTGCCACAAAAAATCGCGGAAAAATCTCTTGGGCAAAAAATATTCGCCCGAATTGGCAAAACAAATGTCGCTCGAACAGAATGTCCGTCCTGATATGCCGCCCGTTTTCCTGTTGCACTGCACAGGCGACAAAACGGTTGATTACCGCAACAGCGTACTTCTCGACAAGGCATTGACAGCGCAAAACGTGCCGCACAAGTTTCTACTGCTTGCCGAAAACGGACACGGCTTCGGAATTAAGCCCAAAGGCAAAGCAACGGGCTGGATTGAGGTATTTTTGGAATGGCTATTCGGTTCAGTGATGAGTAGTAGGTAATTCAGTATAACATAGGTAATATGCACAATTTTAAGGACTTAAAGGTATAGCAAAAGGGGCCGGACGTAATTCAAAAAACGATTTATAACTTACAATTATTTATTTCAAAATGAATAAAAATTACTCAATACTCAATACTGAGTACTTGTCGAGGCAGGAAATCAAACTTTTTCAAGAGCAAAAATTGAAAGAGGCGTTGCGTTATTTGCAGGAAAAATCGCCTTTTTATCAAACAATGTTTTTGGGAAATAAAATTGACATCGAAAAAATTAATTTTTTAGAAGATTTGCAGCAACTTCCTTTCACCACGAAGCAGGATTTGCTGTATTGTAATGAAGATTTTCTTTGCGTCCCGCCCGAAAAAGTAATAGATTTTATCACTACCTCCGGGACCTTGGGCGACCCTGTAACTTTTGCAATGACAGACAAAGATTTGGACAGGCTGGCATATAACGAAAAACTGTCTTTTTTCTGCGCCGGTGTACAACCATCTGATATTGTGCAACTTATGACTACTATCGACAAACGTTTTATGGCAGGCTTGGCGTACTTTTTGGGCTTGCGCTCGCTCGGCGCGGGCGTTGTGCGCGTGGGCAACGGCATTCCCGAATTGCAGTGGGACACGATTAACCGAATCAAGCCGAACACAATTATGTGCGTGCCGTCATTTATTTTGCAGATTATAAAATATGCCGAAGAGCACGGCATTGATTACCGAAAATCGAGCATAAAAAAGGTAATTTGCATCGGCGAAAACCTGCGCGAACAGGACTTTTCGCTCAACCTTTTAGGGAAGCGCATTAAGGAGAAATGGGACGTCGCGCTCTATTCTACCTATGCCTCAACTGAGATGGCGACAACTTTTGCCGAGTGCGAGCACGGCTACGGCGGGCACCACCACCCCGAACTGATTATTTGCGAAGTAGTTGACAAAAAAGGACGGATTGTGGAGACAGGCGGCACAGGCGAGTTGGTTATCACCACTTTGGGCGTTGAAGGAATGCCGCTTTTGAGATTTAAAACGGGCGATTTGGTAAGTTTCCATACGGAAAAATGCAAGTGCGGGCGAAATTCAATGCGCATATCGCCTGTGCTTGGAAGAACAGACCATTTGTTGAAGTACAAAGGCACAACAATCTATCCGCCTGCTATTTACGACGTGCTCGACAATACTCCATACGTGGAAAATTATGTGGTGGTTGTAGATTTGGAC
Organism: Prevotellaceae bacterium; assembly: GCA_031271005.1. Taxonomy (GTDB): domain Bacteria; phylum Bacteroidota; class Bacteroidia; order Bacteroidales; family Paludibacteraceae; genus WRGS01. The sequence continues at coordinate 3,456 of JAISWT010000217.1, forward strand.
GAGAATGGAAATGACAGAGTTTTGGTTCGGATAGCAATCAGTGCGTCATTAGTCGGTAATTCAGCGCCGACTACCGACTGCTCTATGCTGATTAAGGAACTCAAAGACCGCTTTCGCGCGAAAATTCGCGTTGCCCCTGAAATAGAAATTTGCGACCCCACCTACCTGAAAAACACAATATTCCCAAAATCGAGCCGCAAACCGATTAAATTTATTGATAAAAGGAAATAATTTTTTTTAAATAAAGATAAACAAATGACATCATCAGCACAACTTAAAATAGCCCTTTGCAGCGACCATGCGGGCTTTGAATTGAAAAACAAAATTTCGGATTATTTGAAAACCGGAGATGCGGTGGAAATAAAAGATTTCGGCGCCTATTCGGCTATGCCTGCCGATTACCCTGACTACGCACATCCGATGGCAAAGGCTGTGGAACGCGGCGATTTTGATTTCGGAATCGCCTTTTGCGGGACAGGCAACGGCATTAACATGACAGTGAACAAACATCAAGGCATACGCAGTGCGCTCTGCTGGATGCCCGAACTTGCCGAACTTGCACGCCGACACAATGACGCAAATGTTCTGGCGATACCGGCACGCTTTCTCGCTTACGAACTGACTGTAAGCATTGTAGAGAAATTTCTATCTACCGAATTTGACGGCGGACGCCATCTTATACGGGTTGAAAAAATGCGCTGCAACTAAAAACGCAGGAAATAGTGGTTAGTGGTTAATGAATAACACGGCACGGGCCATTCTTTGCGCCCTCCCGCTTTGGCGGGACAAGTCTTGTGAATTTCTTTGTGCTCTTTGTGGTAAAAAATATTTAACCACAAAGGACACAAGATTTATCCCGCCAAAGCGGTAGGTTTCGCAAGACTTGTCCCGCCAAAGCGGGAGTGCGCAAAGGGTTTTTGAGACAGCCCCAATTGCTAACTGCTAACTGGTAATTGAGAATTGAGAATTGAGAATTGAGAATTATTTTTACATTGTTTTATAGCGTAAAGACGCCCAATTTGGGCGTCTCTACAACTCTACAACTCTAAACTCTAAACTCTAAACTCTAACCACTGACCACTAACCGCTAACAACTATTTCTAACAAATAAAACTTGCCACAATAATTATCAAGCAAAAGAAACTCAACAGGTTACGTGCCGTTAGCCATCTAATCATAAACCATCCGATGCCGTTCTTTTTCATCGCCTCAAAATTGCCTACCGGACCGAGCCACCGGTGCGGCTCAAACTGACGTTCCGGGTTTTTCACAAACGCAACCATAATATAAAACAGATATATAGCCATCGGCAGCGTGAGCAGGGTCAGCAAATACCAGATTGAAAATTTCCCTGCAATTACCCCTGCCACAATCAGCCCGAACGCCGCAACAATCAGCGCTGCCAGTGCAACCAGCATCGCCGTTTTGCGCCTCAAGAGACCGGCAAAGGTCATTTTGCCGACTTCGCGGTCAGGCTCACAGTCCATTATGGAATGCACGTAAATAATATTTGCAACGAGCAATCCTATTGGTACAGAAACAAAGAGCGTGTTCCAGTCGATATGTCCGCACGCTGCAAAGTACACACCCATCATTGAAAGCGGTCCAAACATAATGCCGATAACAACTTCGCCCAGTCCGCGATAGGACAGCCGCAAAGGTGCGCCCGAATATTCGATACCCAAAAACAGCGCTACAGCCGCAATATAAAGTACCGTTATTCCACGAAAATACAGAATAAGGGCGCCAATAGCCGCCGCAATGCCGCCAATCACAAGACAGGCGATAAGCAGTTGATTTACAGTTGCTTGTCCCGAAATTAAATATGGACATTTGTGAATCCGCGCCCGAATGCCGCGATGCAGCAGCCGCTCGCGAAAGTCGGACTTTTTAACGCGATAGTCAAAATAGTCGTCAAACAAATTCAAACTTGAATGGGCAAACGCCACGCCAACAATGGCAAGCAGCCCCAGCCACCACGAGAAACCGTCTGCTTTGACAGCCAGACAAAACGCCACAACTGCCGGCAAAATGCTTTGCGGCAAAGCGTGAGGACGTGTATTCCAAAACCAAAATTTAATTGTTTTTAACATTATAAAAGTAATTTTTATGCTCGTTTGCAAATTCGTTATTTTTTGTAATTATAAAAAAGGTAAAATTTCAATAATTTAACAGTTCAAAAGTGAAATTGCCTCTGCTTTTCATTAACTGTATCAGTAGCAGGGCTTTGCGATTGTTGGCGTAAACCACATCCATAAAGGCGCGTTCTGTTTTTTGAGTGTTGATTAGCAGCATTTTGCGGCGTGCAATCGTTGTACCTTCAATGCTGCAAAGCGCCGTTGCGCAGTCGGTTTTCAGTTTTGCTACCTCCAGCGTCTCACGGCGTGCAATGTTTTGATGTACAGGATTTTTCACGTTGTCGTTGAAAATCAGCAACAGTTTGTCGCCGCTCTGAATTGTACTGAAAGAGATTAACTGATGTCGGAAATCGTTAATCACCTGTTCTGCCGTTATTTGCGCTGTCTTTTTCAAATCCAGTGTACTGCCTGTTTGCTGCTTGTAAATTACCGACATTTTTCTCAGCGTTCCGTCCGGCGCGTAAAAGCCCGCAAAAATATTGCCCGCATTGAAACTGTACTGCGACCACGCCCCATTGTAGCCGCTTTTTGTATTTATTTTTGTTTGCCTGTCTTCGCCCAAAACCACAATGTTGCTGTCGGAAAGTTCGTAAATTCCGGCAACTTTTTTGGTAAAATTCGGCTTAAAAACTGTCCCTGCCTTCATTCCGCGTGTCAGCGATTCCCCGTACGTTTTGCTGACAAGGTCAAACGAGTTGCGCTGTTTGTCCAAAACAGCCGAGAACGTGCCACCGTCCGTTTCGTCTTCGCTGCTGTTGCGGTAAAAGCCTGCAATAAATAAATTGTTGTTATTCAGGAGTTTGCATTTCAAACTGCGGATTTCTGCAAACGGACATTTCTCGGAGATATGGTCAATAACTCCGCTTTGGTCAATTGTAAACAGTTGCAAAACCGTGTTTGAAGCAAAATTTTCGTTAAAATCGTACGACTTGCCAACGATGTAAACTTCTGTTCCATTGGCGGCTACGGCAATATCATTAAATGTAAAATGCGGCTGCTCAAAATGCGGATTAATCTCTGTTTGCCAGAGCAAATCGCCTTCCGACCCAAATACTAAAACATAGCTCGTTCTGTATTCTTTGCCGGCAGAAATAATCGTTATCAGCGCCGCCCGCGCACTCCCGTTAGTTGCTTCGACTGTGTTCAACTGATATTTGTCATCTTCTTCGGCAGGCAAAACAACCATTTGCTCGCGCTCAAAAGCATTGTCGGTTTTATCGAGAGTTAATCTGCTCAAAATCAAGCCGTCTTCATCTTGTTTCAGCCCTATCAAGCCCATGTTTTCCGCGCCGCAGAAGTTGAAAAGCGCCTCGCCGCCCAGTCGCGTGGGCAAATCAAATGTTTGACTGTGTGTAACTGCTGCATTGAGTTTGCAAAGCGTTTTGTTACCAAATAACAAATAAAAGTTAGCGCTGTCACAGCCAATTAAATTGTAATTAGTTTCCGAATTGAGAGTTTTTCTTACGCTTTCAAATATTTCTGCGCTGCTCTCTTTCAATTGAATTTGTGCGGAAACTGCTAAACTGCACAAAAGCAACAAAATGTTTAGAACGATTTTTTTCATGTTTTTATATGTTTTTTACACCCCACCCCCTGGGGCTGTCTCAAAAGTATTTTTTTATAAACGGGAACTCCTGAAAATTGATTATTTGATATTATTCTCCCACTTTGGCGGGAGTGCGCAAAGGGTTTTTGAGACAGCCCCAGAGGGCGTGCGGTTGAGGTTAATTTTTAATTCCTAATTTTTTAATTGTATTAAATTATTAATTGTTAATTTTTATTAAATTGTGTCATAGTCAGTTCTACGCCCGCAAGGGCAAAACTTTTGATAATTTCTACCGCAGTGTCGAGGCGTTCGGGCAAGGCGGCAGCCTCGTCTGCGGTCCAGTTATCAAGCACAAATTGCACTTGCGCTCCGTGCCTGAAGTTATTGCCTATTCCAAAGCGCAGCCGTGCATAGTTTTGCGTCCCTAACACATCCTGAATATTGCCAAGCCCGTTGTGTCCGGCATTTGACCCTGACGGTTTCAGACGCAGTTTCCCAAAAGGCAGCGAAATATCGTCAACTAATACGAGCAGATTTTTCAACTCAATTTTTTCTTTTCGCAGCCAGTAGCGCACCGCAATCCCGCTCAGGTTCATAAAAGTAGAAGGTTTGAGCAGTAACAAGGTTTGATTTTTCACGCGCACTTCTGCGGTGAAGCCATAGCGGTGGTCTTCAAAAACAACATTGGATGCCTCTGCAAAAGCATCCAATATTTTAAAGCCTGCATTATGGCGAGTCTCGCGATACTCAGGTCCGATATTTCCCAATCCGGCAATCAGAAATTTCATTTTTTTATAATGATTAATGATTTGCAGTTAGTTATCAATGATTGCAAAAAAACCAGTCATTAATTGCCCCTCAATCAGCATTAATAAATCATTCTGACTTTGCTTCGGCGCTTGCGGCAGCGGCGGCGGCGCCACGCGCGGCACGTGTGAGTTTAACCTGCGCCACAACAGCATTTTTAGCATTCATTATTTCCAAATCGGGGATAGAAATTTTCTCTACCTGAATGGATTTGCCAAGGGCAAGGTCTGTTACATCAAGGGTAACGTTTTCGGGGATTTTGGTATAAATACCTTTCACACGCAGTTTGCGCATCTCCAGACTCAGTTTGCCGCCTGCGCGTACGCCTTCGGCAAGCCCCGTAAGTTTCACGGGCAACTCAACCACAACGGGCTTGTCTGCCGTTACCTCCAGAAAATCAATGTGCAAAACGCGGTCGCTAACGGGGTGAAACTGAATTTCTTTCATCACAGAATGCGTCTTGAAGCCGTCAATGTTCAGATGTACAACAAAAACTTCGGGAGTGTAAATCAATTTGTGCAAATCTCTTTCTGTGGCTGTAAAATGCACATTCTTTTCTCCCCCATAGAGTACGCACGGAACGTTCTCGGCTACACGAACTGCTTTTGTGGCTTTTTTACCAACTTCTTTTCTCGTCTTTCCCTGTAAATTAAAGGATTTCATTCTAAAAAATTTATTATGTGTTACTCAAAACAGGAACGTACTTTTATTGTATCTAAGCGAATGAGCGTTCCTTTTCCCATCACACTTTTCTTTTTATTAAAAAAAGCGGCACAAAATTAATACTTTTTTCTGAAATATTAAAAATATTTTTTTCTTAATTTTGATAAATTGTTCCGAAAAGAGTTTTCAGTCTTCAGAGTTTCGATTTTGTCCACGGATTAGCGCCGATTTACACAAATTTTTTTTAATAATAATAATTTAATAACTTTGTATCATGGAAAAGTTTTTGGAAAATGCCGGTAGAACATTATGGCAACGAAAACTGGGACTTTCCCGACCCGCGCTGTCCAAAAGCCCCGACATCTTTATTAACTTTTAATTAGTTCAATGAAATATATTTTTATAATCATATTTACTTTTACAATGTACGTTAGTTTTGCTCAACAAAACCAATCCAATTTTGATATACAAAATGCTAACGAATATTTATTGTCAAAATATCAACAATATGATATTGTTATTCTGGGCGAACATCACCGGATTAAAAACGAGTTGAATTTTTTAAAACAAAATATACCTTTGCTTTATAAAAATGGAGTAAGATGTTTTGCTTTTGAGTTTTTAGCATTTACGGCGCAAGATAAAATCGACAGATTG
>JAISWT010000016.1 GCA_031271005.1 Prevotellaceae bacterium
ATATTTCACGCGGAAACTTTTACGTCCCATTGATACGATTTTTCCTTCTATTGATGCCGAAACAGTTACTCCTATTTCACCGTCTCTTCCGGCGCGGATGTCATATTTTCCGTCTCCTGTTTTTGTAGCCGAGCCGCCATCGACCGACACCGACACCGCACTTGACGGCACGCCGGGCACCGAAATCTCAAAATGGTTAGGAATGCCGCGATACACAACGTTCAAATCAACATTTGAAACGATTGCTGCGGGTTCGCCTACCGTAAACGATTGCCTGAAAGGATACTTAAACGGTTGTCCGTTTCTCTGCATCTCTATATATCCGGCAAACTGGTTTTCGCCCAGTCTGTTGCCAATAACTTCGTATATTCCTTTTTCGTTAATTTTCGCGCCATTTACATAGTAATTTGGTCGCAAAGTGGAGTCTACTGCCGACAGCACAATTTGCGCGGTGTATTTTCCGCCTCTAATCACATAACTGCTGGAAACAGGCAATGCGTATGCTTCTATCTTGTTCACGCGGAAATCGGAGGCGTCGGTTTGCGCTTTCAAATAATTCACAACTTCGGCTTCGGCCGCACGTACATCACTTTGATATTTGGTTAGAAGCGTTGTTACTGCTACCGCAGGCATAAATTCAAACATTGCTGTTTCCCAGTCCACTTCGTTGCCCGAATGTAAGGATTTGATTTTTCCGGTGTTGAAAATTGCGTTGTACGATTTTTGCTTGCCGGGATTAATGCTGTCGAGCAATAGCCTGTAGGCATTAATTTGGTCTCTCAACTGTTTTCCTCTTCTGTTTGGGTTTTCTGTTTTATTTATTTGCGCATATTCTCCGGCAGCGTCCAGATTTTCTCTGTCTTCTATTATTATTGCATTGGGGTCGGCTTTTTTGCCGTCTGCTATTTTTACAATTCCAACTTTAAATTCCTGTAATTTATTATATAATGCGTCTGCTTCCTTTTTCACTATCAATGCTTTATCCAACCATGGTTTGGTTTTTGCAGGATTTTGTCCGTACAACGCATCAAAGTCGGCATACAGCGAATTTGCTCTGTCGTTAGCAGAAAGAATCGTTGATTGCAAACTGTTATCGGTCATAGTAAATCCGTTGAGCACCTCGTTCGACACGTTGAGCGCCAGCATTGCTGTCAGCACCAGGTACATCATCCCTATCATCTTTTGCCGCGGGGTTTCGGGGCAATTCTTTGTTCCACCCATATTTTTTTTATTTAAATATCTTTAAAAGGGGTTCTCTAAAAATCAGATTTTTTCAGGCGGGCAAGTTTGAAAAAGCGGGGCTTGCTTTATTGCAAATAAACATTTTTCAAAATGCAGTCCAACGACAAGAAACATTTTTTTTGAGAAATTACCCTTAAATAATTAAATCTTTAAATCAAAATACATTCAATTTTTTTAATGAAAAAAAATTAATTCAGCGCATTAAGCATATTTCCGTACACATTATTGAGGTCGGCAACCTGTTTTGCCATCAATGCAGTGGCTTGTCTGTATTTTTCAGTATCTTTGGCGATGGCTTCGCTTGCGGCGTTTGATTTTTGTATGTTGGCAAGTATAGCCTCCATTTCCTTGGAAACGGCGTTTACGCGGTCGGTCTGACTGTTTAATGCTTCGGTTTGTGTCTGTGCGTTTTTCAGATGGATTTCGTAGACGGAATTGATAGATGAGAGATTTTTGTTGATACCCTCAACTCTGTCCTGATAGAGTCTGGCGCTTGCGCCGATGTTGTTCATCTGCATGCCCAGATTATCAACTTCTTTGCCCACGTTTTCGTATCCGCTAAACAGTTTTTGTGTTGCCGTGTTTAATTTGCTTTGCATTGACACATAATCAGTTGCGGCTTTTGATACCTCCTCTACGGTTTGTGCAAAAGTGTCGGTGTTTTTCACCGTTTGGCTTATTGCTGTCAGTTGTTTTGCAGTGGCAGAGAGGTTTTTTATGCCGTCTGTAAGTTTGGTAACTTCCTCGTCGCCAATTGCTTGCGAGTAGTTTAAACCGGCAAGTCGTCCGTGCTCGCCGATAGCGCCGGACATGTGGCTGGGCAACTGCGAAATTGACTTGCTGTGCTTAAAGTCAAAAATTCTGTCCCATTCGTATGTTTTAAACGGGCGTTCCAACGAACTGAGTGCAAACAGAAACGCTTCGGTAAACATGCCGACACTTAAAATGTGGGAAGCATAGGGCCAGTGCAAAATTTTGAACAACGCACCGACAATTACAACCGCAGCCCCTAAACTAAATACTACGTGAATGGCGGATTGAATCTTGGGCTGATTGTACCATTCACTAAACGCGCCTTGCTTTGTTTCAGACATAAAAATATTCTTAAATTGTTAACAGTTTCTCAGTAAGTCATTAATTTTCACGTTTTGCGAATGTTTTTTTATTCGCCATTATATGACCTTACGCATCGGAATCCTATATATGGACGTGCTTCGTCCTGATATTCGTATATTTTGGTGCCGCATTGCAGGTAATAGGCAATATCTTTCCACGAGCCGCCTTTAACTACTTTTCGTTTCAGAATGTCTTCGTCATCGTTTCGTGCGGCATACTGGTAGTTTGCGTTCATGTCATTTATAAGCGTATTGCTTGACGGGTTGAATGCACTGCTTGTCCATTCGGCAACATTGCCGGCCATGTCATACAGTCCGTAATTGTTAGGTTCGAAAGATGCGACTTTCATGGTTGTTGCCCCCTCGTCAATTGTATATGAGCCGCGCATTGGCTTAAAGTTAGCCATGAAACAGCCCTTGTTGTCGCGCACATAGTTACCTCCCCATGGATACAGTGCGCCCTGGTGTCCTCCGCGAGCGGCATATTCCCATTCGGATTCGGTTGGCAGACGATATTCCTGCCCTGTAATTTTGTGGCTGCTGTTGAACAGTTGTGTACGCCAGTGACAGAACGCAGCAGCCTGTTCCCACGTTACTCCTACTACGGGATAGTTATCAAATCCTACGTGTGAAAAATACATTTTCACTTTGGGGTCGTTGTATGCGTACTGAAAGTCGCGTGTCCAGGTCATTGTATCCGGATAAATATTCACAATCCGTTGAGTTATAAGGTCGGCGCGTGTGCGCAACGGTCGTGTTATTGTAACGTTGTGAATCACTCCGTTTTCGTCAATGTATGCAGTATCCACACGAACACTTGCACCGGGCAGGTAGGCGCCTGTGTTGGGGTTGAATTTGTTTTTGCGCAGCGCTGCCTGGTCGTAGTTTATTTGCTCGTATCTGTAACGCAATGCGTTTGGATTAAAGTCCTTTTTAAACAGCCCGTTTATTGCCGGATAATAGAGAAAATTCAGCGCTTCAATCACTGCGTCATCGTTGCTGTTATATGGCACTTTGGGTTTCTTGTTCAGAAGGCACGTTTCGGGAGGCAGGTCCGCGTTGATTTGATTGCGGTCGTTATAGCGGAACTCGTCCATTCCGCTCATCACGAGGGCGCGGCGAGCAAGCGAATCGCGCACCCAGTTTGTAAACATTTTATATTGCCTGTTGGTAATTTCGGTTTTATCCATCCAAAACGCATCAACTGTTACGGTTACAGGCTTGTTGTTGACCGAACTGATAGCAGACTGGTCGTTTTGACCCATCATAAATGCTCCGCGTTTGATGTGAACCATTCCATAGGGGTTTGCTTCCTTGAAACCACCTTTTGAACCTGCGCCTACCAATTCGCCTTTGGGCTTGTTGCAGGCACAAAACACGATTACAAGCGCAATTAATGACAAATATTTTTTCATCTGTTTATATTTTATTTTTTAAGGTCAGATGGAACTCACACGACAACATAATCATAAACTTGTGTGTTTTGTTAATCGTGTTCGTTTCATAATCCAATTATTTTTTTTACTGACAAATTATATTGAAGAGTTTTCAGTTTTCAGCCTCTGCCTTCTCTGTCTCAAAGAGAGGGGGGAGTAAGGGCGCAAAAAATATCTAAACTCTAATATCTACTAACTGTCTTTACTCTTTACTCTATCCTAACAAACTTCTTTTTTTTGAAAAAATTATAAAATTCTGATGCTTTTGTGTTTAGCGCGTGTTTTTCCTCCTATTGCAAATTCGTATTTTACCGACATTTCGTGCGAACCCCACGTATTTATTGGCGAAAACGGAACGTCATACGCATATCCTAACGAGAGTCCGTCTAAAACAGTACATCCTAAGACTATTCCGAGTGCGTTGCCCCATCTGTAACTTAATCCGCCTCTGATTCGGTTGTTGTAGTTCAGTACAGCCGACAAATCTACCTGTGCAACCGTAAAGTTTGTCATTACCAGCACGGACGGAGTGAGTACTAATTGCGGATTTGCAAACCTGTACTTGTATCCTCCTGTAACATAGGCAGTTCCAAGCATTTTATAAGAATTATTACTCGACCATACCACTGTCGGGTTCGTGGCGTTGACATACGATATTCCTGCATAAAAACTGTTTGCGTCATAGAATATTCCTGCTCCGCCGTCGAACACTGTTCCTGCTGCACTTCCCATTTGTAAAAATGTATCTCCTTCTTTGTTGTGATACGTTCCCGTTGTGGGCATCACTATGCTGTCGCCGTGAAATCCTGCGTTGAGAAATCCCAAGTCTATACCAATGCTTAATGTTGCTCCGTTTGACAAAGGTTTTTTGTACGCATATTGCAACCACACTCCTCGATAGAAGAACTGCCCTGCGCGGTCATCTTTTATCTTTATTCCTGCGGCGTGCTGCGTTCCCATCATTTTGAAGGGCGCGTTCACCTGAAATACGGATGTTTGTCCTGCGTTTGGCGTTCCTATCCAACTAATTCGATGCAATCCTGATAGTTGTATCATTTCACCTTCGCCTGCCGCCGCAGGGTTGAAAGCCGAATTGTTGAGCATGTATTGCGTAACTGTTGGCTCAGTTTGCGAAATAAGGACATCGGTTCCCAAGCAAAATATTGCAAAAAACACTACAACTTTTCTCATCATTTATTGTATTCGGGGCATTATAATTTTCACTTTGCGGTTAAGATACAATTATAACGCTGTTAAACTGTTTGTATGCGTGAAAATTGTAACGCAAATTTTTTTTAAATATTGTGAAATGATACATAAAAAAAATTCAAATTAATATTCTTCCTCGTTAAAAAAGAAATCGTCCTTACTCGGATAATCGGGCCATATATCTTCAATAGACTCGTATATTTCGCCCTCATCTTCAATCTCTTGCAGGTTTTCAACCACTTCCAGAGGCGCACCTGAGCGCAGTGCATAGTCTATTAATTCGTCTTTGGTAGCAGGCCAAGGCGCATCTTCAATTTTTGAAGCCAATTCTAATGTCCAATACATAATAATACATTTCTAAAAAATTAAACTCTCTTTTTGCCTATTTTTTTTCAGGGCGCAAAGTTAGTATAAAATATTCAATTACACACAAGCGGATAAAAATGTCTTGAAAGAATTTACATCTGTAAAAGTATAAAATTTTTGCTTAGAATATTTATTTTGCAGTTTTTTGTTAAAAATTTTTCAGAAAAAATTCTTCCGTATTGCTTTCGCGATTTAAAATTCGCGATAATACAAACAAATAATCTGATAATCTGTTAATAAAGACTAATATATTTTTATTAATTTCAACTGATTTTTTTTTCTGTAAATAATAAATTTTTCTTTCGGCTCGGCGTGCTACCGTTCTGCATATTTGCGCGGTGGCGCTTGCCTGTGTTCCGCCGGGTACTACAAAATATTTCAGTGTCGGCAGGTCATTATTTATTGTATCAATTTCATTTTCAATACTTTGAATAAGATTTTCGGATATTTTTTCGGCAAATTTTTCGGCGTTTTGCTTCTGCGTATCCACTGCCAGATATGCGCCAAGTGCAAACAGGCTTTGCTGAATGTTTTGCAAAAACGCAATATGTCGGCTTTTATTGTGCAACATTGCAGCGAGCAGCCCGATAAATGCGTTGAGTTCGTCCACAGTTCCGTAGGCATCTATTCGCGGGTCGCACTTTGCCACTCGCGTGCCGCCAATCAGGGCTGTGGTGCCATTGTCGCCTGTTTTAGTGTAAATTTTCATTTTTTTTTACGTTTTTTTTAATATTTTGTATTTCTCTAAACTCTAAACTCTAAACTCTAATAACTAATAACTACTAACTAACTAACTGAAAACTGAAAACTTTATTTAACCGCCTTATAGTGTTTTTTTGGGAGTTTTTTATTGAAAAAAACGAATCCCGTTTGAAACAAATCAATGGTAGAAACAACTGTTGAATGGTTTTTTATTTCGTTCCACGCTTTTGTCATCGGTTTTGACCAGTAAAGGTCGTCAATTACCACAACAGAATTTTCGTGCAACTTTGGAATTATTTTGTTAAAATATTGGATTACAGCGCTATAGCGATGATTTGCATCTATAAATGCAAAATCTATTTTATCGGTAGCATACAGGGCAGCATCAATGGTTTGGTCAATATTGCCGACAATTATATTTATATTGTTTATATTTAGCGATTTAAATATGTTTGCTGCTATTTTGGCGATTTCCGCGCTGCCTTCCATAGATGTAACGCGGTTTTTGGAGTCTGTTTTTGCTAAATAAGCGGTTGTGATGCCGAGCGAAGTTCCTAATTCCCAGAGGTTTTCACTTTTGCAGAACAGCGCCGCGCGGAACAGCATCTGTGCGTATCGCGGCGATTTGAGCGAGCGCCGAGCGATTTTGCTGATTTTGGCGGCGCGTTGCTCCCCCGTCCCGAAATCATTGATACTTAGCATTTTATTATTATTCTTTAACATATTTCTCAATTTTTCAATTTCGTGGAAACAGTAATACGGATTTTTTTCGTAAATAACTTTTTCAAAAAAATCATACACAAAAGGCGAATGTACGCCGTTTCCGCGAGTGTTTCGGGCTGAAAAAACAAATTTTATATATTGAAAAAAAGTGTAAAATAACTTCATAACTGCTTTAATTCCTATGTAAATTATATACTGATGGGTTTTGTAACAGGTATTTATGGCATTCTCTTTAAAATTATTCTTCTTAAAATAAATTCTAACACAATGAAAACGAGCGCCAAAGATGCGAACAGGTAGAATATTTCGGTGCGTTTGCTGAAATTTTCCACTTGAAATTTTGTTTTTTCCAGTTCGTCAATTTCTTTGTAAATACTTTTGAGTTTTGCGTTGTTTGTAGCGTGAAAATATCGTCCTCCTGTGAGTGTGGCGATGTTTTTCAGCGTTTCTTCGTCAAATTCCGATTCCATTTGGAAAGTTCTCATTCCGGCGGGTGTTGGCAGTCGCAGATTTACCTTTCCAAAAGTGCCTACTCCGATGGTATACACTCTTATTCCGAATGTTTTAGCGAGTTCGGCGGCGGTGGCAGGGGCGATGTCTCCGGCGTTGTTTGAGCCGTCGGTAAGCAGGATTATGACTTTCGATTTTGCTTTGCCTTCTTTTATTTTGCTCACGCCGTTTGCCAGCCCCAAACCAATAGCCGTTCCATCTTTAATCAGTCCGTAATTTACTGAATATAAGAGGTTTATAAGTGCGGTATGGTTGGTTGTCATTGGGCATTGAGTAAAACTTTCGCGGGCAAACACCACCAGCCCTATATTGTCGTTTGGGCGCGAATTGATAAAGTCGGTAGCCACTTTTTTTGCGGCTTCCAAGCGGTTGGGGCTCAGGTCTTCGCCGAGCATCGTACTCGAAATGTCGGTAACAATCATAATATCAATTCCTTCGGCATTGCGCGAGTTCCAAGCGCTTGAAAGTTGAGGACGCGCTATTGCGACTATCAGTGATGCTATTGCTAAACATCTGAGAATGAACGGCAATGACAAGATTTTTATTCTCACAGATTTCGGGAATTGTTCCAACCCGCGCAACGCGGAAATTTGCATGCTGGCGTCCGACTTCCGCATCTTCCATAAATACCACGCTACCAGAGGCACGAGCAGCAGAAGCAAAAACAAATATTCTGAATTATGGAACGACATAATTATTTAAAGGTGTGAATTACGGGTTAAAAATTCAACTTGCTGACTGATAATAAAAAAAGTAACACTCCATTTGTATAAGTTGCTGATTTTTAGCAACTTTATATCCACAAACAAAAATAAAATGCTACACAACAAAAGTACAAAAATAATTTCAGAACTCGGAAATTTTTTCGGTTCAGGCGAAAAAATATTTTAACCCCGCCAAAGCGGGACAAGTCTTTTTGTTTCACATAGAAATTCCAGAATTGAGAATTGAGAATTGAGAATTGAAAAAAAATTAACCACTAACCACTAACAATAATATACACCTCCAAAGCTTTGCGTCTCAATGTAAAAATAATTCTCAATTCTCAATTCTCAATTCTCAATTTTATTATGCCCTTTCGTGCTTTCGCGCAGAATTTGTCTCCCGCTTTGGCGGGACAAGTCTTACTCTTTGTTCTTCCAAACTGTTTTCTCTAACGGGAAAATTCTGTGTTTCAATCCGTTAGCATTGGCAGTTTGGTAGAAGTTAGCATTAACCCTAACTCGCATTCCGTTAGGATTGCAACTTTTTCTAAAAACCGAAAACCGGGATTTGAATAAATTTGGAATTAGATGATTTTCAGAAAATTGGCGTTCATTTTTGCAAAAACTGTATTTTCATTGCGTATTTCTACCGCAGCATTGCAGTGGGCTGCGGTTTCTTCCGGTGCGGAGAATACAAAATGAATATTATCTGTAAGTTCGGGATTTACAACAGCCGTAAATTTAACATTCCGTATTTTTTGTAAAAACAATTTGCAGTTTGTCAGCATTTCCAGCAATTCACAGGTAATTTGTATCAAAAGTACGCCCGGAGTTATAGGGTTTTCAGGGAAATGCGCGTTATAAATACAATGATTTACGTTCAGTTTTATCAGAAAATCATTGCCGTTTTGCTCAATTATTGTAAAAAAATTGTTATAAAGTTTCATTCTTTTTCTGCTGTTTTTCTGTTTTTAAGCATTTGTGCAATTTGTGGCACGAGGTATTCGATGTCGCCTGCACCAAAGGTAACAAGCGCTTGCAAATCGCACTTTTCGAGCAATGTGAGCAAGTTTTTTTTGTTGCACAGAGTTTTATTTTCAATAGTAACTTTATCTAAAATAATTTTTGAGGATATTCCTTCAATGGGCTCTTCGCGTGCGGGATATATGTCGAGTAAAATCAGTTCATCAAGCAGCGAAAGTACTTCGGCAAACTGCGCAGCAAAGTCGCGTGTACGTGTATAAAGGTGTGGCTGAAACACTCCCGTAATGCGCTTTTCGGGGAGCAACAGTTTTATCGACTCTATGCTGGCACGCAGTTCGGCGGGGTGGTGGGCATAGTCGTCTATAAAAACGGTCTTTTCATCTTTAAAGACAATATTGAAACGCCTGTGGATGTCTGAAAATGAAGATATTCCTGTTCGCAATTCTTCTTTTGAAATTCCGATGAGCCATGCCACAGCCATTGCCGCCACAGCATTCTCTACATTAATTTTCACCGGCGTTCCCAGCCTGATATCGGCAATACGGTCGGTTGGCGTAACAAAATCAAAGAGCAGTTCGCCCCTCTCAAAGCGAATATTTTCGGCGTAAAAATCGGCTTCCTCTTTCATCGAATAAGTGTAAAGTTTCACGCCTTTTTTCAGTCTCGGACTGATTTTCACATCTTTACGCATCAGTAAAACGCCGCCTGTTTTTATCAGCGAAGTAAAAACTTCAAACGCCTCGGAGTATGCCTCCATCGTACCATACACATCGAGATGGTCGGGGTCTGTGGACGTGATAATTGCAAAATATGGCGAGAGATGGTGAAAAGAGCGGTCATATTCGTCTGCCTCAACCACAACGTAATTACTTTCGTTGGAAATCAAAAGATTTGTGCCGTAATTGTTGGCAATGCCACCCAAAAACGCGCTGCACTGCACTCTCGACTGTTGCAAAAGGTGCGCAATCATTGTAGAAGTAGTGGTTTTTCCATGTGTCCCTGCCACGCAAATGGCTTTGCTGTGCGCGGTGAGTTCGCCCAGAATTTCGGCGCGTTTTTTTATCGTAAATCCCTGTGCTTCAAAATATTGCAGTTGAGGATGAGTCAACGGAACAGCCGGCGTGCGCACAACAAGCGTATTTTTAGCATCCAAAAAACGCTGTGGAACAGCCGAAACTGCATCGTCATATATGACCGTAATGTTTTCTTTTGCAAGTTCCTTTGTAATAGAACTTTCCACGCGGTCGTAGCCGGCAACAAGTTTCCCCTTGGAGTGGCAATAGCGTGCAATAGCGCTCATTCCTATACCGCCAATGCCTATAAAATAATATTTTGTGAACTTTTGCATCCTGTCTTTTTTTGTTTCAATTTTTTTTTTGAACTGCAAAAGTACAAAATAATTAATGAAAAAAAATTTGAATTGATAGATTTTCATGGATGTACAGGCGCTAATATCGTAAAAATATGATAGTTGTAAGTGTAAAAGCCCTGTTTTTTTTTATTTTTTAAAAAAAAGGTTTAGTATTTTTTTTGTTTTGGCACGTTCTTTGTTTAGAAAAAATAAAACAGAGAAAATGTTGAAGTTTTTTTTCTCTCTTTTTTTTTCAATAATTAATTAATATAAATTTGAAAGGAAACATATTATGAAAACGAATTTATTTTTATCTTTACTTGTAACAAGTTTATTTATAGCGTTTTCGTGTTCGGCTCAACAGAAAATAACAGTGGAAGCGGCGAACAACGACATCAGTTATAATCTTGATTTACAAGCAGTTGCGAATTTGTTTGGCGAGTCTTATGACTTGGAAGATTTTGAAATGCGCCTCAACGACCCCAATACCCCCATATCGAATCTCGATTTGAATAATGATGGGTACGTTGATTATCTCCGCGTGATTGAAGCAACCGAAAAGAACACAAAACTTGTAGTTGTTCAAGCCGTTTTAGACAGAGATGTATATCAGGATGTGGCTACGATAGTAGTAGAACGCCGCAACAACCGTCCGGCTTACGTTCAGGTAATCGGCAACTCGTACATCTACGGTCCTAATTACTATTTTGAGCCGGTTTATGTGGCTGTTCCTCCTATCTATTCATGGTTCTGGAGTTCACGCTGGTACGCTTGGCATTCGCCCTACTATTGGGGGTATTATCCGTCTTACTATCGTTACTACAGCCCTTGTCCTGTGCGCGTATATGTGAATCACATTCACGTACATTATCACAGAGCAGATGTAAGGTATAATTATACAAGTTCAATGCGCGACAGCAGACGTGTAGAGCAGATTTCGCATAATGTAAGTCGCAACGACTACGCAACACGCTACCCCGACCGCTCGTTTGCAAGCCGCAACGCCGGAACACAGGCAATGAATCGCTCACAACTCCGTGATATTCAGGCAGACAGGACAGGTGCGTCAAGTGCAGCAACCGGAAGAACAGTGGAAAGTTCTGCTATCAGAGGCGACAATGGAGTTAGCACGCGCGAGGCAGGTACAGGTCGTACAACAGAAACGCGCGAGGCAGCCACAAGCACAGGAGGACGCACTACATCGGTTGAAACGGGACGTTCAAGTGCAGTGAGTACGCGCGAAGCGGCAACAGGAACAGGCAGGACAACGACAACGCGCGAAATCCCGGCAAAGTCGCTGGAAAGTTCAAGTTCGCTGCGCAGCGGCTCTACCGAAGAAATTTCTACTCAAAGACGTGTTTCGGACAGTTGGCAGCCCTTGTCAGGCTCAAGTCGTACATCATCTTCGGCTGTTAGTACGAGCAACAGGTCTTCAAGCGCAAGTTCTGCAAGCAGACCGAGTTCCGGTACTTCGGGCAGTTCCACAGGCACAGTCAGCCGTTCCACAACTTCGAGCGGCGCTTCGAGTAGTGCAAGTCGTCCGTCAAGCAGCGTGAGCCGTCCGTCAAGTTCATCAAGCGGCAGTTCGAGCAGTGTAAGCAGACCATCAAGTTCTTCGAGTTCATCGAGCAGCAGTGGAACACGTGTTTCTTCTCCGTCAAGCCGCAGCAGTTCATCAAGCAGTTCGAGTAGCGTAAGTCGCTCGTCATCAAGCGCTTCAAGCAGTAGCAGTAGCAGCAGCGTTAGCAGTTCGGCGCCTTCGCGCAGCAGTTCAAGTGCAGCGCCTGCATCAAGCAGCAGCAGTTCGCGTTCTTCGGGAAGCAGTACAAGCAGAAGCAATAACAGAAGGTAGTATTTTTTGATAAAGAGAGAATTACAATTTAACGATAAAACGTTAAATTGTAGCAGCAGAATATTTCAATAAATTTAGTCGTTTTGCGCGACTCGGCATAGCCAAAACGTATATTTCGCTTTCGCTCAATATGCGTTTTGTCTCTGCTCTCACTGCTTAAAACGTTCAATAAATTTAGTCG
>JAISWT010000051.1 GCA_031271005.1 Prevotellaceae bacterium
ATTAGCACGAAAGAAATGCCCGTAACCAAAGTGTTGATACTAAAACATTGATTAAACAATAATCAAAAAACATCGCCTGTTTTAACATAAAAAATTGAATTTACAACATTAACCGACTGAGGCTGTCTCAAAAGCGCTTTTTTTTTCGAGGCAGCCTCTTTTTTTATAGAAACGGGAACTCCTGAAAATTGATTATTTGATATTATTCTCCCGCGTTTTGTGTCCTTTGTGTAACCTTCGTGTCCTTTGTGGTTAATTTTTTTTTACCACAAAGCGCACAAGACTTGTCCCGCCAAAGCGGGAGAAATTCACAAGGAACACAAAGGGATTTTGAGACAAGATCGTAAATCAATAACGCAGGGCAACGCCCTGACGAAGAAGAAATTTACGATGAACAAGCCCTGAAAGGGCGAAATCCGTGTAATGTGATTACGCCCCGTCAGGGCTTCGGGAATTGATGGGGATAGCACCTCAAAAAAAGATTTAGCCCACAACCACAATCAAGATTCTGACAACTGAAAACTGACAACTGAAAACTGAAAACTGGAACATGGCTGTAATACAGAAAATTTCAGTAATTTTGCGGGTCGTAAGTAAATTTACGATATTTTAGTTGCTGTTTTGTTTCAGTACAAAAAAATTAAAAAAAATAAAGAAAATGAATATAGAACTTTTGGTTGCACAAGCTGTGGCAGAGGCGTTAGAATCGCTTTATAATCAGACAGTTACGGTTAATACCGTTCAAATTCAAAAAACCAAACGCGAGTTTGAAGGCGATTTGACAGCGGTAACTTTCCCTTTTGTTAAAATATCTAAAAAATCGCCCGAACAGACCGGCGAAGAAATCGGACAATTTCTGGTGGCAAATAAAAATTTTATTGCTAACTACAACACTGTCAAGGGTTTTCTTAATATCTCAATCAAACATTCCATTTGGATTGAAATCTTAAATAATATCAACAGCAACAGCGCTTTCGGGCTGCAACAGCCAAAGGGAGATGCTGATTTGATGATGATTGAGTATTCGTCTCCGAACACCAACAAGCCCTTGCATTTGGGGCATATCCGCAACAATCTGCTCGGCTTTTCCATTGCCAAAATACAGCAGGCGAATGGTTGGAAGGTTGTTAAAACCAACATTGTTAATGACCGAGGCATCCATATTTGCAAGTCGATGCTTGCGTGGCAACTATTTGGGAACGGCGAAACGCCCGAAAGCGCGGCTGTAAAAGGCGACCACCTTGTTGGCAAGTATTACGTGATTTTTGACAGCGAATATAAAAAACAGATTAACGAACTGATTAACAAAGGATTATCCGAAGAAGAGGCGAAAAAAACAGCGCCGCTCATCATTCAGGCGCAGGAAATGCTTCTCAAATGGGAAAACGGCGATACCGAAATTTACAAATTGTGGGAAACGATGAATGGATGGGTGTATGCGGGCTTTGAAGAAACCTACAAAAAACTTGGCGTTAATTTTGATAAAATCTATTATGAATCAGATACTTACATTGTAGGTAAGCAGGAAGTGGAACGCGGATTGGCAGAAGGGATTTTCTACAGGCGCACTGACGGCTCGGTGTGGGCAAACCTGTCGGGAGACGGCTTGGAAGAGAAATTGCTTCTGCGTGCCGACGGCACCTCGGTGTATATGACGCAGGACATCGGCACGGCTAAATTGCGCTACGCCGACTTTCCCGTCTCAAAAATGGTGTACGTTGTTGGTAATGAGCAGAATTATCATTTCCAAGCGCTGGCTGTGCTGCTCGATAAATTAGGCTTTGCGTGGGGACGGTCGCTCGTGCATTTCAGTTACGGAATGGTAGAACTGCCCGAAGGAAAAATGAAATCGCGCGAAGGAACGGTGGTCGATGCAGACGATTTGATTGATGAGATGGTGCAAACAGCGAAGGAGACAGCCATGGAACTCGGAAAAATGGACGGACTCAACGAACAGGAAATCAATGAGATAGCGCGAATTGTAGGACTGGGAGCGTTGAAATATTTCATCCTGAAAGTTGACCCGAAGAAAAATATGCTCTTCAATCCGAAGGAAAGTATTGATTTCAACGGCAATACGGGTCCGTTTATTCAATATACGCACGCACGCATCAAGTCGGTGTTGCGCAAAGCCTCACAGCAAAATATTGATTTCGGAAATGTAAATAAAGACGTAGAAATCAACGGGAAGGAAAAATATTTAATCCAACTTTTATTGGAATTTAAAAATGTAGTCGCTCAGGCCGGCAAAGAATTTTCGCCCGCGCTGATAGCCAATTATATTTACGATTTGGCAAAAGAGTACAATCAGTTTTATCATGATTACAGCATTTTAAACGAAAAAGCCGATGATTTGAAAATTTTGCGCCTCGTTATCTCGCAAAATGTTGCCAAAACGGTTAAAACAGGAATGGATTTGCTGGGAATAGAAGCGCCTGAAAGAATGTAGCAGTTAGCAATTAGCAATTAGCAAATCGTAATTCTCCATTCTCCATTCTCCATTCTTCACTAATCACTAATCACTAATTTCTCATATAACTCATTATCAATGTTATACACGTCGTTGCAAAAAGTCACATCATTATTTTCGTTCACATAACAGGTGTAGTATTCAAGCAGCACGGGGATATTTGGTTTTATACTTACATTTGTGATTGTCAGCGCTTTAGGATTGTCTTTTGCAAGTTTTTTGCCGTTTTCTGTTATTGGTGTGCGCTCAGTCGAAAACAGTATTTTGTCTTTCATCAGGGTTGTTTTTTCCGCGCTTGCTGTCGGCAGGCAAAACCATGCGAGCTTGTATGGCTGTTCCACTCGCACGCAGCCGTGTGAGATGGCGCGGCGGTGCCGCCCGAATGCGCTTTTAGCATTTGTGTCGTGCAGATAAACGGCAAAAGAGTTGCGAAAGTTGAACTTTATCCGCCCCAGTGCGTTGCCATTGCCCGCATCCTGCACCACGTTGTACGGAGAATATTTGTCGCTGATTTTTGTCCAGTCAATAGAATCGTGATTTACGAGTATCCCTGCACGATACACCTTCATTTTGTTGCGCGTAATATAATTTGCCTTTTCAGCGGCTTTAAGGGCAATTTCCTCAACAATAATTCGTTTTGGCACGTTCCAAAGCGGATTTAAAACGATGTCGTAAATATTGCTGTGCAAAAACGGGGTCAGGTGGTCGGGTGGCTCGCCAACCACGGTTTTCATCCACAGCGCGAGGCTGTCGGCATGCCACGCGGCAAGCGTCTGATTGGCTACATTGACACGTATGTACTTGTCATTCACTGCAATAGACGGCTGCCAACGCATTCGCTCAAGATTGACATCAACTGTTTTTATCAAATCTTTAAAAGATACATTCAGCGCTTTTATTGTGTTGACTCCTATTTCATTATCCACGAATAATCCGCGTTTTTGCTGAAAAATTCCTACCGATTTAAGCAGCAGAGAATCAAATTTTTGGTAGTGCAACGCGCTGTCGGCATCTGTTTGAGAAATCTCTTGTGTCAGTAGCAAACGCTTGGCTATAAGAGGTATAATTGCACTCGTGTCGCCATATTTCAAAGGCTGTTTCTCAGGAGTGAGAGGTATGTTTTCAAGCACAGAATCCTGCAATGTAACGTAATATTGACGTGTTTTTTGCAAGGCAATGTAGGCAGGCGAACTTGGAGTAAGTTTCTTTAAAAAATCCTCGAAATCCTTATCTATCTGATTCAAACAATATTTTTCAAAATCGGCATCGGCGGTTTTGACATCAAAATAATAGTTTGTCAATCTGTGGTTTTTTGGATTTAGCAGTCCAAAACTGAGCGTTCTGCAATAATTAAGGAAATTTACGGTGGTAAAATAGTCGAACAAAGCCAATGAATCCTCTTGTATATCAGCATTTTGCTTAATTCGTTCCATAAAGAGCGTTTCTTTATACAGGTTCATTTTTTGGGGTGCAAGTCCGTGCGTCTCCACTGCCGACAGTTCGGCAAAAAACACATTGAACGCCTCTGTAAAGCCCTTATCGTCAATCCAGAGCGGCTGAAAATCGCGCTGCTCATAGGCTGCAAAAATCACCGAATCAACATTCATTGTCGAATCTGTGAGCAAAGTTTGCATCGTGGATTTCAGTTCGGGTTTGTTGTAACTCTCAGATGTCGAGGTCTTTACGTTGCACGATACAAAACTTGCAACCGCAGCAAAAATCATTAAAGCGTGTACTTTTCCATTCATATTCAAGGCTTTTTATAATCAGTTATCAGTTATCAGTTATCAGTTATTAGAGTTTAGTTAGGAGTGGTTAGGTATGGTTTTAATTCTCAATTCTCAATTCTCAATTCAAAAACATTTCTTCATTGACCACTAAACCACCGCGCTGCCGTTCTGAATTTCTTCTTTTATCTGCATCAAAATCAGTTTTCCGTCAGTGGTTTCAGCGCTTAGCAGCATACCTTCGCTATTGATGCCGCGCAGTTTTCGCGGTGCAAAATTGGCGATGAAACATACTTGTGCGCCTGCAAGTTTTTCGGGTTCGGGGTAGTATGCCGCAATGCCCGACAGGATTGTGCGCCCGCCCATTCCGTCATCAATTTTGAACTGCAAAAGCTTATCCGTTTTCGGCGCTTTGGTACATTCCACCACCGTTCCTACGCGAATGTCGAGTTTCTGAAAATCTTCAAAGGTTACCATTTCTTTAACAGGCTTTGCTACCTGTGCAACTGTGGCGTTTGCTGCCTTTGTTTTTGCGAGTTTATTTATCTGAAAATCAATTACTTCATCTTCTATTTTTTCAAAAAGCAGTTCCGGCGTTCCAAGTTGGCGTCCCGTTTCAAGCAGGTTACTTCTTCCAAAATCTGCCCACGCGAGTTGCTTACTATCCGAATTTTCGCCTGTAAACATCAGATTTATCATTTTCCTCAACTTTTCCGAAGAGAACGGCAAAAACGGCTCAAATGCGATGCTCAAATTCGCGCAAAGTTGCAGGGCTACATTCAAAATCGTGCCTACACGCGCCATATCCGTTTTTGCCAACTTCCAAGGCTCCGTATCAGCCAAATATTTGTTGCCTGTACGCGCCAAATTCATTGCCTCGCGCAGCGCGTCCCGAAAATGAAAAGTGTCAATCAGGTTTTCTATTTTAGATTTCTGATTTGTTATTTCGTTCAGAACTTCGCTGTCATTTTCTTTAAGAGATTGAAGTTCAGGTACTTTGCCGTCAAAATATTTTTGCGTAAGTACCAAAGTACGGTTAACAAAATTGCCGTATATAGCCACTAATTCGCTGTTATTTCTTAACTGAAAATCCTTCCATGTAAAATCGTTGTCTTTTGTTTCGGGCGCGTTAGCGGTGAGTACATAGCGCAAAACATCCTGTTTATCAGGCATTTCTTCCAAATATTCGTGCAGCCACACCGCCCGGTTGCGCGAAGTGGAAATCTTGTCGCCCTCGAGATTGAGAAATTCATTTGCCGGCACATTGTCGGGCAAAATATATGTTCCCTCTGCCTGCAACATTGACGGAAAAACGATGCAATGGAACACAATATTATCTTTGCCAATGAAATGAATGAGCCGCGTCTCCTCGTCTTTCCACCATTTTTCCCAATTTCCGAACTTCTCAGGCTGATTTTGGCATAGTTCTACGGTGTTTGAGATATATCCAATGGGAGCATCGAACCACACATAAAGCACTTTTCCTTCGGCGTTTGGCAGTGGTACAGGCACGCCCCAATCAAGGTCGCGGCTCACTGCACGCGGCTGCAAACCCATGTCGAGCCAACTTTTGCACTGCCCGTAAACATTGGTTTTCCACTCTTTATGAGTGTCCAAAATCCACTCGCGCAGCCACGCCTCATACTTGTCCAGTGGCAAATACCAGTGTTTGGTCTCTTTCATCACCGGTTCAGAGCCGCTAATAGCCGATTTCGGATTAATCAAATCGGTGGGATTGAGGGACGTGCCGCATGCTTCGCACTGGTCGCCATACGCCTGCTTGTTGCCGCAATGCGGACATTCGCCCGTAATGTAGCGGTCGGCAAGGAACTGTCCGGCTTCGGTGTCGTAATACTGCTCGGATGTCTGCTCTATAAATTCGCCTTTGTCGTAAAGTTTTTTGAAAAAATCGGAGGCTATTTTATGGTGAATTTCTGAGGACGTTCTTGAGTAAACATCAAAAGAAATGCCGAAATCCTCGAACGATTTTTTGATAATTTCGTGGTATCTGTTCACAATATCTTGCGGGGCAAGTCCTTCGGCACGCGCTTTAATAGTGATAGGTACGCCGTGCTCGTCGCTGCCGCCGATAAAAACCACTTCCTCGCTTTTCAGGCGCAGATAGCGTACATAAATATCAGCAGGCACGTACACCCCAGCCAAGTGACCTACGTGAATGGGACCGTTGGCATAAGGCAAAGCAGTGGTTACAGTTGAACGTTTGAATAACATATTTTTGATTTATAATAAAAAAACAACTTTTACAATATCTAACTAAATTCAATGAAAAATTTAGAGTTTATTTATTAGTAATTGAGAATTGAGAAATGAGAATTGAGAATTAAAACAACTCCTAACCATTTCTAACCATTTCTAACTATATCTAACTATATCTAACTATTCCTAACTAAATTCAATGAAAAATGAAAAATTTAGAGTTTAGCAATTAGTAATTGAGAATTGAGAATTGAGAATTGAGAATTGAGAATTAAAACAACTCCTAACCATTCCTAACCATTCCTAACCATTTCTAACCATTTCTAACTATATCTAACCATATCTAACCATATCTAACTATTCCTAACTAAATTCAATGAAAAATGAAAAATTTAGAGTTTAGCAATTAGTAATTGAGAATTGAGAATTAAAACAACTCCTAACCATTTCTAACCATTTCTAACTATATCTAACTATATCTAACTATTCCTAACTAAATTCAATGAAAAATGAAAAATTTAG
>JAISWT010000053.1 GCA_031271005.1 Prevotellaceae bacterium
AGTATGATAAAATTAAATAAATTATTCAAATGCACCAAAAAACAAAAATAATTACCTTGTTCTGACCAAATAATAAAAATATAACCAAAATGTAATTGTTCTTGTGGGACAACGAAGAAACCGTTGATAATCAGGTATATAAATTGATTATCAACGGTTT
This sequence comes from Prevotellaceae bacterium, assembly GCA_031271005.1. Taxonomy (GTDB): domain Bacteria; phylum Bacteroidota; class Bacteroidia; order Bacteroidales; family Paludibacteraceae; genus WRGS01. The sequence continues at coordinate 161 of JAISWT010000053.1, forward strand.
TTTGTTTGCGCCAAAAAGTGTTTTTGTTGGGCTAAATTTCTCGCAAAAAATCAAGGCACTCAAATATTTCCTCTTTTGTGGCGCTTTGGTTAATTAGGGGTCGCCCGATGTCTGCAAGCAGCACAAAATTTACAAGTTGCGCAACATTCTTTTTGTCGTGCCTCATTATGCTGTACAAAGCCTCGCAATCTTTACAGTCGAAATCAGGTTTTGCGTAAGCATTTTTTATTAAATGACTTATTTTCAAAAAAATATTTTTCGGAAAATTCAATTTTAACAATGACAGATACAGTTCGCATAGCATGCCCCACGCCACTGCGTATCCGTGCAACAGAGGCGTATCTGTTTTGGCAAACCAACTCTCGAACGCATGCGCAAACGTGTGCCCAAAGTTCAGGATTGTACGCCTCCCATTTTCGTTAAAGTCATTGCGGGTAATACTTTGCTTGAACAGCATATTTTTTATGACAAGTATTTTTAACTCATCCAAATCAAAGGTATCCAAATCAAAGCCGTATGTTTGATTAAAAAAGGCATAATCACTTAACAATGAATGTTTTAGCATTTCTGCAAAACCTGCCAGCAGATTTTTTGTATCCAATGTTTTCAAAAAATCAATATTTACGATTGTATCTTCCGGCTGCGCAAATGCACCTATTTGATTCTTCAGTCCGTCAAAGTTGATGCCCGTTTTTCCGCCGAAAGCCGCGTCCACTATTGCCAGAAGCGTTGTAGGAATGTTCACAAATCGGATACCGCGTTTGAAAGTCGCCGCAGCAAATCCGCCGATGTCAGTAACCGTTCCTCCGCCCACATTAAGCAGCAGCGACTGCCGCGTGGCGCCATTCTCGCTCAAAAAATGCCATATTGCGTTCAGCGTCTCCACATTCTTGACGGCATCGCCTGCGGCGATGGTAAGTTCCGAGTAATCAGTGTTTTGCAATCCAACTTGAAGCAAAGGCAAGCACAAACGATGAGTGTTTTCGTCAGTAAGAACAAAAACATAATCGGGCTTCACATTTGCAATGATATTTTGTATGTCTAACATTTTTGTTAAATCTTTTTTTTTTAAAATATTTTTTTCACTCGAAAAACTGTAATGCAATTGCTGTAAGACAAAACAACTAAATTTGCGCAACAGGTTTTGTATCATTAAATTATATTTTGCAAAATTAAAAAATATACTTATCTTTGCGAAAAAAATGTCAGGAAACAACCATTTGCAAAAACTCTTTGTTCGGGGATTTATTGGCAAATAAAAAACAATTTTCCAAAACAATACCCGCTCGTTTGTGTAACCTTAATCAAAACCTTTTTTTTACAGGAAAATAAAAATGCGACACGACGAATTAAAAACCAAAATAATTGTTCTCACAGGTTATATTTTGCTCATTATTTTGCTGTTAGTGGGTATAGTTGGTATCACGTATCAAATCCAGCGAATGTCTAAAATCAACAAAAACAATAATGAAAGTCAAAATCTGATTACTGTGAGTTATGTTCTGGCAACGCTTTACAGCGCCGAGAGCATTGGCAGTCTTGTATATGTATCCAATTTAGAGATTGACTACGCGCTGCTTGCCCGCAAGGATTCGCTGATGTCGGTGGTTAAAAACGGGATTTCGGAACTCAAGCGGCACACTGATAATAAGGACTTTATAGAAAAACTTGATACGGTAGAAATTTTGCTCTCGCAAAAGACCGACAACGAACTGAAAATCATTCAGTTACTCAATACGATTATGAAACTGCCGCTACAGCAGCGACAAATCACTACCATTTTGTCGAAGAAGGAGTTGGCGCATCTGGCTACGGTGATTAAAAATCGCGACTCGCGCCTGATGGACTCCACCCGCGTGGTGGTAAGACAAAAATCGTTCGGCGAAAAGTTTGGCGACCTGTTCCGCAGCCAAACTAAAGATTCGCTTTTTTTGCAAACGGTGCAGAACACGGAAATAGACGAAGAGATTGTGCCGCTTTCGGTAACATTAGACACAATCTCACAGTTTGTTACCGATTTCATCTACGAGCGCAACCGCAAAAGTTTTAAAATGGCAGCCATGCTGTCGATGCAGCAAATAGAACTTCAGAGTACAAATGAAACGCTTTTCGGCAAAATAAATATCATACTGCGGAATCTTGAGGAGCGTGAATTTTTCACAAAAGAGCAACTTATCCGCGAGCAGAACGCCACGCTTTTTAACTCCAACAAGATTGGAAATATTGTTACGCTGGCGGCTCTGATTATATCCATATCTGTCATTGTGATTACTATGCGTTTGATTAACCGCCAGCGCGACTACCGCCGGCAACTCGAAAAACAGAACGCGCAAATTGAACGCCTGCTTAAATCGCGCGAATGGATGATGCTATCCATTTCGCACGACATCAAAGCGCCGATAAGTTCCATTATGGGATATACCGACCTGCTCTCGACAAATAATAAAACAGACAGCGAGCAGAACTATATTACAAACATGAAAAACTCTTCGCTGCAAGTGCTTGAACTTGTGAATAATCTGCTTAATTTTCATAAAATTGAGCAGGGAAAACTCGAAGCAAAGTTATCGGAATTTATCCCATATCAACATGCAAACGAAGTATTTATGATGTTTAAATCGGTGGCAAGGACAAAAAAACTGGACTTCACAATCAACAATCATATTCCCGAAAATTTGCAGTGCAAAAGCGACATTACATTTATCAATCAGATTGTTAATAATCTTATTTCCAATGCTTTAAAATTTACCGAAGAAGGAGAAATCAACCTTGAGACAAAACTTGAACAAACAAACGGCAAAAAAGAATTAGTTTTTTCGATACGCGACACCGGAATAGGGATTTCGCCGGAAGATTTGCACCGCCTTTTTAACGAATTTGAGCGTATTCAATCTTCCGAAGTTCAACACATTGAAGGCAGCGGTTTAGGGCTGTCAATCTCCCACAAACTTGCCACACTGCTGGACGGACAAATTACGGTACAATCAGAAAAAGGCAAGGGCAGCACATTCAGGCTCACAATTCCGGCGCTTGATGTTAAAATGCTTGGAGGCAGTTCGCAAAACGCTGTAAACCAGAGAAATACAAAACAAAAACTGCTTTTTGTAGATGACGATTTGCTTATGCTCAAAGTTTATGAAGAGATGACAAAAAAAACGGGCTACGACCCCTACACCACCGACAAAGCAAATCAAATTGTTAATATCCTCGAAAACAACGACATAGACATTGTTTTCTGCGACATTAAGATGCCCGAAATAAACGGCTTCGCCCTGGTGGAAACCGTAAAGCAAAACGTGAAAAGCCCGCCGCCCATTGTGGCGCTCTCGGCAGTAAGCCCCTGCTCCGACAGCGAATTGAAAGCAGGCGGATTTGTAGATTTCCTGCAAAAACCATTCGATATAATAGAATTAAATAATATTGTTAACAAACTGACTGGCAAGCCACAAGATCTGAAAAACAAAGATGCGGAGAGCAAAACGCCCGAAAAACGGGCAAACTTCACCTCGCTGCTCAACTACGCGCTTGGCGACCACAAAGCATCGGAAATGATTTTGCGCACTTTTATATCCGAAAATGTGAATATTGCATGCAAAATTCAAACTGCAATTGACAACGCCGACAATGCACGACTCAAAGAACTGGCACACAAGTTGTTACCGCGAATGAAAATGATTAACAATCAGGAAATTGTGAAAATTCTCCACGCATTAGAGCGCGGCGAAACCAAAGTTGCCCAACAATACAACCTGACACAACTGATAAAAGAGGTGAACGCCGAAGCAATAGAATTTATAAAAAACGAACTGAAATAAATAACCCGCAAACAGTGAAATATTTATTTGCTTTTAAATTTTCAATTAGAAAAATTATTGTATAAATACTTCTGAATCAATTATATAAACTTATTCACAGATTTATCATTTCAAATCCGTTACAAAAAAAAAATTAAACCAAATTATGAACACCCCGCTTTTTTCGGTCTTAATTGCGCAGTATAACAATGGCAAATATCTACTCGAAGCCATTGATAGCGTTGTAAATCAATCGTATACAAATTGGGAAATAATTCTTGTTGACGATTGCAGCACAGACAATTCACACGAAATTTACCAAATGCTTACAGCCGACAAACGCATAAAAATATTTTTCAACGAGAAAAACGAGGGCGTGGGCTACACCAAACGCCGATGTGCCGAACTTGCCGGTGGCGACATTTGCGGTTACCTTGACCCCGACGATGCCCTGCTGCCCAACGCTCTGGCTGATATGATGAGCGTTTACGCCAAGAATAAAGATGTTGCGATGACCTTCTCGCGCTTCTACAAATGCGACGAAAATTTGAACATCACTGGCGAAAACCGCTTGCTGCAAATCCCCGAAGGCAAAACCTATTTCACCGCCGGCGACCACACGCCCGAACATTTTGTGAGTTTTAAAAAAGCCGCTTATAACCGCACTGAAGGCGTAAATCCACTGCTAAAAGGCGGCGCAGACCAAGACCTTTACTATAAAATGGAAGAGGCGGGCGAACTTTACATTTTAGACAAATTAACCTACAAATACCGCATTTCGCCAACAGGAATTTCGGTAAAAAATCTGTACAAAATTTACTTCTACAACTATGTTGTGCAGTACGAAACCTGTAAACGGCGCGGTTTGAGTATTGATGATTACCCTGTGCAAGAGTTTATTAATTTGCTCAGTGCCATCGTTTTGCTATATAAAAACGTATCTGAACGCATCAACAACTCCAGAGCCTACAAATTAGGAAAAATGCTGTTGAAGCCGTTGAAGTTTTTTAGAAAATAAGTTCTGATTTTGTGCAATAGAATTGCCGTACTGCACAAAAAAGAGTTTTTTTATGCAATAGAAAATAAATATTGCACAAAAATAAAACATTTGAATTGTGGGCTTGCGCCACAATTTTTTTCTGATTTTGTGCAATAGAATTGCCGTACTGCACAAAAAAGAGTTTTTTTATGCAATAGAAAATAAATATTGCACAAAAACAAAACATCGAATTGTGGGTTTGCGCCACAATTTTTTCTGATTTTGTGCAATAGAATCGTTGTACTGCACAAAAAAGAGTTTTTTTATGCAATAGAAAATAAATATTGCACAAAAACAAAACATTTGAATTGTGGGTTTGCTCCACAATTTTTTCTGATTTTGTGCAATAGAATCGTTGTACTGCACAAAAAAGAGTTTTTTTATGCAATACAATTGTTTTATTGAATAAAAAACACTAATTTTGCAGTTCTTAAAACTATATGTCTTATGCTTAAATCTGTGATATTACAACAATTTGAAGAACGAAATACTTTGCTTCAACGCAATTATCAACAGCGTTTTTCAGCAGAACATACGGAAGATTTGCTCGCATCAGGCGTGGTAAAACTGATAACAGGACCACGACGAGCAGGCAAATCGGTGTATGCGCTGCAACTTTTAAGAGACAAAAATTTTGCCTATCTGAATTTTGACGAGGAGGCATTGTTTCAAAATTTTGACGAGAATCTGATTTTTCAGTATCTGCTCGAAGTTTTTCCTGATTTTCAATATTTGCTTTTAGACGAAATTCAAAACCTGCCGAATTGGGAAATGTGGGTTGGAAAACTTTACAGGCGCGGCGTGAACCTGATTGTAACAGTCTCTAATGCCAATTTGCTCTCAAACGAAATAGCAACAATGCTTACAGGGCGATTTGTGCAGATAAAAATGTTTCCTTTTGGCTATGCAGAACTGCTTGATTTTAAGAAAATTAGTGTAAATTATGATAGCCCGACAGAAAAAGCGGCAATGCTGTTTCATTTGTCAGATTTTATGACCTGTGGCGGTTTCCCCGAAATAGTGAATGCCCGCAGCATGACACAAAATTATTTGGAGTCCCTGTTCGATTCTGTGCTGCTGAAAGATATTACAAAACGATTTAAAGTACGCAGTACCAATGAGTTGTACAATCTTTCAAACTGGTTGCTTGCCAATTTTTGCAATCAATTTACAGTCAATCAGATAGTTGAAGAGTTGAATTTGGGCAGTGTGAATACAACAAAAAAGTTTTGCAAATTTTTGGAAGAAACTTACCTGTTTTTCTACCTGCCACGCTATAACACAAAATTGAAACTTATGCAAAAAGCGCCACAAAAAGTGTATGTTGTGGATACGGGTTTTGTGCTGGCAAAGGCGTTTGAACTGACCAAAGATTTGGGGCGACTGCTTGAAAATGTGGTATTTATGGAGTTGATAAGACGCGGCTACAACACAATGCAATCGCTGTTTTACTACCGCACGCGCAACGACAAGGAAATTGATTTTGTATGCCGGTCAAGCAATCGGATAACGGAACTGATACAGGTTTGTTATGATATTTCGGCAGCAAAAACGCTTAAACGCGAGATTTCGGCTTTGATTGAAGCATCGGACGAGTTGAGTTGCCAAAACCTTACTCTGCTGACTTATGACCGCGAGCAAAACATTGAAGAACAGGGACTTAAGATTAATGTAGTTCCTGTATGGAAATGGTTTTTGAATTTACAATAAAAACAAATCCATTTTTTTTGTGCAACAGAAAATAAATATTGAATAAAATTATGTGGAATAAATTAAAAAAATATTTTAGTATAAATTATTTGCAGTCAATATATTATACTAAAAAACTAAACCTGAAACGCGGGAGTTTGAGTGTTTTTCCCAAAAGCAATATTGTAGTAGGGAAAACGGCTAAAATTGACATTTTGGGGCAGGTTTCTATTAATGATTCGTGGTTTGGCGACAGCAAAAGGCGGTACTTTTCGGATTTCAGAATTGACAAAAACGCAACTTTTGTGTGCAAAGGTAAATTTTCGCTTTATCAGGGCGCGTCTGTTTATGTTGCGCCAAATGCAAAGTTGGAAATCAGAGGCAACGCATTTTTGAACACCAACAGTACGCTTAACTGTTTCTGTAACATAGAGATAGGCGACAATGTGGCAATTTCGGACAATGTGGAAATTCAGGATTCGGACAATCATTTCATTGGCGGACAAAAGGAGAAAATGTCCGCCCCGATAAAGATTGAAGATAATGTTTGGATAGGCAAAAATGTGCTGATACTCAAGGGAGTAACCATCGGTAGCGGGTCAATTATTGGCGCGGGGTCGGTGGTTGTAAAGAACATTCCGCCACATTCACTTGCCGCAGGCAACCCTGCAAAAGTGATAAGACAGGTGAAAAGTTGGGAATAATTAGAATTAACCACGGAAAATATGAAATTATACAAAAAATTCAGTGAAAATCCATGTATTCAGTGGCAAAAGAAATCAAAATTTATAACAGATGAAAATTTTTGCAATAATAGTAACCTATAACGGAATGCGCGATGAGTGGATACCGAAATGTATTGGTTCGTTGCGGCAATATGCTGAAAATGTGCAAGTTGTGGCGATTGATAACGGCTCTGCCGACGGCGCTGTTGAGTTCATTAAACGTGAATTTCCGCAGGTAAAGGTGTTTGAAAACGGCAAAAATCTCGGTTTCGGGGGGGCAAATAATATCGGCATTCGGTACGCTTTGGAACAGGGCGCGGATTTTGTGCTTTTGTTAAATCAGGATGCGTGGTTAATCAGGCAAAATACTGTGAACGAATTAGTTAGAATCTGTTCGGAGAATCCCGAATTTGGCATTATAAGTCCTGTCCATTTGAACAAAGCGCAAAACAGCATCGAAAAACTATTGCTCAAAAGGTTCGTTCTACTAAACAAAGTTGGCAACTGGTGCGAAATAAATACTGAACTTGTTAATGATTTGTATTTCAAGACTTTGAAAGACATTTATGCAACTAAATATGTCAATGCTGCCGCGTGGTTCATCCCGCGTGCAACACTTGAAACGCTCGGCGGCTTCGACCCCACTTTTTTCCACTACGGCGAAGACGACAATTACCTTAATCGCCTGTTTTACAACGGTTTGCAACTCGGAATCTGTCCCAAACTCAGCCTCGTCCACGATAACGAACGCCCGCGCCCACTCTACGAAAGCCGCGAGCAGGAAGTTTTGTGGCTAATTGAATTTACAAATATTAACAAAAAAATTAATATTGAAAAGGAAATTAAAAATTGCAGACAGAAAATTTTCACTAACACGCTGAAAATGAACAAAAAACGCGCAAATTATTGGCGCGAACTGCTGGCGTTTTTACAAAAAAACAAAGCGGCGATTTTGGAAAGCCGAAAAACAAATATGAAAAAAGGTAAAAATTGGTTATGAAACAGCCGCAGGTAGATTAAAAAATTTGGACACGCAATAGAATAATTACTAAATAATTAGTCGCTAAGAACGTTAATAAATTCATTCGCGTCCCTTCGCGACAAAAAATATAAACAGATGAAAATCCTTTTTATTTCGCCACATTCTCACTCTTTTGAGCAGGTAAAAGGTGGCGCCGAGCAGCGTAGTTTCTTGCTCATCAAAGCATTGTCGCTGGTTGCAGATGTTGATTTTATAGCGTTTCACGCGGCAAAAGGCTTTGACAAACTGCCAATTAATGTTTTGTTCGAGCAAAAAGTTGATACCCCCAGAGCAACTCGCTCAAAGTTAAACAAATGGCTACCTGTGTTGAAGTTTGGCAATTTGCAAACAACTTTCCCCAAAAACACAGCAAAATCGCTGATAATCAAAGATTTGGTATCCAAAGGCAACTACGATTTTATTGTTACGCGCTACATTCAGAGGGCATTTGAGTTTGGGTTGCTGCGCTACTGCGAGCGGCTCGTGGTTGATGCTGACGATTCGCTGGCGGATTTTTTCGGGTGGCAATCGCAGTATAGCAGCAGCAAATCGAGCAAATTGCGCTACGGCTTGCTGTCGCGGTTCTCGCCCAGACAAACGCGAAAATTTGTTAAAAAGGTACACAAAATATCCTTTGCGTCGAAGGAAGAAGCCGACTTTTACAGAAGCGATTATCTCCCGAATATTCCGTTTTACGAACAAAACTGCCCGCAAATTAATTTTGCTCAAACAGAAGCGCGGATTTTCTTTATCGGGGGGTTGGGGTATGAGCCTAATTATATGGGTATCAGTTATTTCCTAAAAAATGTATATCAAAAATTAGTGGAAAAATTGCCTGCCGTAAGGTTTTATATCGGCGGTTCGCTTGCCGGCAACGAACATTTGAAAGCCGAATGGGAAAGTTACCCAAACGTGCAAGTACTTGGCTTTGTGGACGATTTGCAGGCGGAGTACGAAAAGAGCCGTGTGATTGTTGTGCCCGTTTATCAGGGCGCAGGCACGAATATTAAGGTTGTTGAGGCGTTGCAAATGCGGCGTGCGTGTGTGGTCTCGGAATGTGCAACTCGCGGATTCTCAGCCTTCTTTGAAGACGGAAAAGATTATTTTGTGGCAAAAACAGACAACTCTTTTGTGGAAATTTTGGAGAAACTTTTGACTGTCGAAAATCTAAATTCCCAGACTGCCGAAAACGGTCGCAAAAAAGTGCAGCAATATTTTTCGTTTGATGTTTTTGCCGAAAGCGTTCGCCGTTTGCTGAATTAATTTTGCTGCTGTCGCCGCTTCTTACGGTATTCGGTTGGCGTGAGCGAGTATTTTTCCTTGAAAATTTTGGTAAAATATTTTGTGTCGGCAATGCCGATTGAGTATGACACTTCTTTGATTGCAATATCTTCTGTTTCAAGTATTTGCGCAGCATATTGCAGCATAATGTCGCGTACAAATTCCACAGGCGCAAGTCCTGTCAGGTTTTTGATTTTCTTGTAAAAAACCGTACGGCTCATGCCTACCTCTGCACAAATATCGTCAATGCGAAATTCGGAATTATCTATGTTGTTTTTGATAACTTCCACAACTTTACGCATCAGTTTTTCATCTTGCTTGCTTATTGTAAGTTGCTGCAATTCAAATGCTTGCTTTTTATCTTTATTCAAATTGAAGTAATTCTGATAATATCGTTGCAGGTTGCGCTGACGTTCCAGCATTGTCTGGATTTTTGCAAGTAACAAGTTGGCATTGAACGGTTTAGTGATGTAATCGTCTGCTCCTTTGCGCAACCCTTCGAGTTGGTTCTCCAGAGTGGTTTTTGCAGTGAGCAGAACGAATAGAATGTGGCTGGTGGTAACGTTTGTGCGCAACTTTTGCAGGAATTTTATTCCGTCCATTTTTGGCATCATAATATCGCTCACAACAAGGTCGGGCAGTATTTCTACAGATTTTCTGTATCCTTCTTCGCCATCTGCCGCTTCAAAAACGGTATATTCGTTTTCCAGTATTGAGCGGATAAAACTGCGCAAATCGGCATCGTCTTCTACTATCAAAATCGTTGTTTTTTCGTGTAACTCAATGCTTTCGGCGCCGGTAATTTCCGGCGATTCGGCGCTTTGACCGCACTCGGCGGGCAAAATATTTACTTTGTCTTCAAAGTGTTTGAACCCTTTTTGGAACAGGACAGTGAAAGCGCTTCCTTCGCCTAACTTGCTGTCTACCTGCACTTTGGCGCAATGCTTGTCGGCAATTTCCTTCACTAACGAAAGCCCGATACCCGTAGAGGGCTTGCTCTTGTCTTCGTTGAAACTTTCAAAGCGTTTGAAAAGCCGCCCTATTTTTTCCCTGTCAATTCCGAAACCCTCATCGCGCACTTCTACGGCTATCTCATCTTTGTTTTTCTCGAAAATATTTACTTCAATATTTCTATTTTCGGAAGTATATTTAAAGGCATTTGAAAGCAAATTAACAATTATTTTTTCTATTCCGCTTTTATCTGCCCAAATTTTTGCGTTGCCAACGCTGTTAGTTATCGTAAAATGGCGCCGCTTTTGGTCATAAGTTTCCGCAAAATCGTTGCAAATAGCGCTCACAAAATTGCCTATTTCTATCTCCTGAACGTTTAGTTCGGTCTTTTGAATCTTCCTGAAGTCAAGAATTTGGTTCACCATCGCGAGCATTTTTTGCGCGTTCTTTTGCACCAGTTCCAACTGTGTTCTGATGTTTTTTGGAGTGCTCTTTTCCTGAATAATATTCTCAATAGGCGAAACAATCATTGTTAGCGGCGTGCGGATTTCGTGCGAAATGTCAGTGAAAAAACGCGCCTTCATTTCGGTTTGCTGATGTTCCAAGTCTATTCCTGCTTTCATTTTATAGTAATTGAACACAATGCGTAAAAGCGTATAAGTCAATACAATAGTTAGAACAGCATAAACAATGTATGCCCAAATCGTGTTCCAAAACGGCGGGCGGATTACAATTTTCAGCACCCGCTCATTGTCTGTCCACACTCCGTCCGAATTTGTAGATTTTACGCGAAAAGTATAAGTTCCCCTCGACAACTTTGTGTAGTTTGCAGCCCTCTGATTGACCACGTAGTTCCAGCCGGGGTCAAAGTCGTCCATTTTGTAGGCATAATAAATATTGCCGGGGTCGGTGTAATCAAGCGCAACAAATTCTACTGTGAAGAAGTTTTGATTGTGGTTCAGAACAATTTTTTGCACATCGTCAACCGCACTTGGCAATGGCGAATCTTTCGCGCCTATTTCCACACTCTTATTGAAAATTTTGAAGTCGGTAAAAGCCAGATATGGTTTATAGAGATTTTGCACCACATTTTTCGGGTCAAAACGGATAATGCCCTGCGAAAATCCCAGCAGTATTTCGCCGTTTTTCATCACGCACTTTGAACTCTCCGAAAAACTCAGCCGGTTGAGCATTCTTCGCACTTCGCCAAACATTTCAAAAGTTTCGTTTTTGGGGGCAAATTTTGTCAAACTGTTTTCGGAGCATACCCACAGTTCTCCATTTTCGGCTTCCACTATTGACAGGATAACGTCAGAGGGCAGCCCGTTTTGTGTAGTGTAGTTTCTGAATTTCAGAGGCAGTCCGTCGCTGTCAGTCTCAATAATTTCGCTCACCCCGCCACCAAAAGTTGCTATATATGTTTGCCCTGCCTTTGTGGTGCAGATGTCGAAAATGTCGTTGCCCCCGATGCTGTTTTTGTTAGCCGAGAGGCGAGTAAACACTTTAAAATCAATCTTTTCGGGCTGCGTAAAATCTGCCTGAAACCCAATCAGCCCGATTGTAGTTCCTGCCAGAATGTTACCGAATTTGTCCTGCCCAATGGTGCGAATTTGTGCGCCCGTTTGGATTGGATACTGTTTCAGATTGTTGCGATGATTGATAAAGCGGTCATTTTCAGCATCATACAAATTTAAGCCACCTCCGTAAGTACCAATCCAAATCCGCCCGTTCCTGTCCTGAAAAATAGAATAAATATTGTTGTTACTCAAACCGTAAATTCCGTTCTGATTGTCGATAAAATGTGTAATCTGTTTATTTTCAGCGATTTTATAAACTCCATCACCCTTAGTTCCTATCCATATATTTCCCGTCTTATCCTGCATAATGCAGTAGGCAATGCCGCGCAGTGGCGTTCCTGTGTCTATTTTTCCGTCTGCTGTTAAGTAGCCTTGAATCCGGAGGTCGCTGTCCAGAACAAAAATCTTTCCGCTGCGCACCGAAACCCAAATTTGTCCTTTGCGGTCTTGAAAAATCGCTCTGACATCGTTATTTACAGTCGATTGCATTTTGCTTTCCAATACAAATGTTTGGAAAAGATTATTGTCAAAAATCGCCTTTTCAAGCCCGTGCGAGCGTGTGGATAGCCACAAGTTGCCCTGTCGGTCGGAAAAAGCGGCGTGAAGGATATTGGAGAACTGAAAATTTGCCGCGCCCGGCTCGTTGAAAAATGGCATCAGTACATCATTCTCCGGCGAATAGTACGAGAAGCCACCCCCGCGCGGATGTACCCAGAGACGGTCATTTTTATCCTCAAAAATAATAAAATTCGGCTCAAAAACCGTCAAAACCTGACTCTCTATTTTTGGCGTAAAATGTTTGAAGGTCTTGCTTGCGAAATCAAATTTGACAACTCCCAAGCAGTTGGTTTCCAACCATATATGCTTCCGCCTGTCAATATAGGAATTAAAAATTTCGTTGGAACACGCTGTGGCATCGGAGGTTATAAAATGTTCTTTTGCATTATTTTTTATGTTAAAAATGAAAAAACCGTCAGCCGAACTGACAATTAACATATTTTCGTCATCAATTTTTCGTATCTGAAAAATCTTTGAATCGCATTGAAAATCAACGAGTTTAAATTGTCCCGTTCTTTTGCCGTAACGCCATACATTGCCGTTGGAGGAGCCAAACCAGAGTTCGCTGTCCGTTTCGCACACCGCAAAGAACGCCTGCCTGACGCTGTTTGCGCTATTCTCTGAAAAATAGTAACTTATTTTTTCGCTTTTGTTTTGGATATTTGCCAACCCGTTGTCAGTCAAAATCCAGGTGTTTTTATTTTTATCTTCGTAGGCAGATAAAACCTTGTTACTCAGCAGTTTATTATTTTCTCTGTTATAAAATTCTACGCTAAAGTCGGAGTCTTTGACGCATACGGCGCCATTTTCGTGCGAGAGTAGCCACACTCGCCCCGATTGCATCGGCTTGATTTCATTGACTTTGAAGGTTAAATTTTCGTATCCATTAACAGCCCTAATGCTTGTAAATCGCTCTGTTTTAGGGTCAAAGCGGTGCGCCTCGTTGTCGTAACTTTGCACCCATATTTTGCCGTAAATGTCTTCGCACAAAAAGTCCATTCGGTTGCTGCGCATCGGGTAGTCATCGCCCGACTGAATCTTAAACGTTTTGAAGTCGTAGCCATCAAATTTGCACAGCCCGTTCCACGTAGAAAACCACATAAAGCCCTTGCTGTCCTGCAAAATGCTCATCACTGTATTCTGCGGTAGCCCGTTGTCCGTTCCGTAGTGCGCAAAGTGGCACATAGGCAACGCCGATTGAGCATTTATTTTTATTGGAATTAAAAATAAAAATAAAAACAAATATATTTGTTTGATTTTAAAATTTTTCATCTGTTTATATTTTGGTATTTTAATTTAATATATAAATAGAAAAACTTATTTGCACACAACCCATAGTAGAAGAAAATTTGCATAATTTTCATCTGTTTATATTTTTTAATTATTTGATATTCAATATTTTACAAAATAATCATCCTCTTGTGTGCGCCTAATCCTTTTTTATGCTCATGAGGGTTTCATATAAAATTTATTCTAAAAAAACAACTGACCCTGTTTTACTCATTTCTTTGGGCATTGCGTGTAAGTTTTATAAAAACGTCATAGATAGTATCCACTCCAAAGTCCGTTTTCAATTGTTGCGGGCTGGCAAGTTCGCGTATTTGCCCGTCAACCATTATCGAAATTCGATGACAATATTCGGCTTCGTCCATGTAATGCGTTGTAACAAAGACAGTTGTACCTTCAGCCGCCGCTCTGTAAATCAACTCCCAAAACGTGCGTCTTGCTATGGGGTCTACCCCGCCCGTAGGCTCGTCAAGGAACACTATTTTAGGATTGTGAAACGTAGCCACCGAGAAAGCCACTTTTTGCTTAATCCCTAACGGCAAAGCATTTACAAAGGTCTTCTTTTCGGTTTCCAAATTAAGTTCGCGTATCCAAAACTCGCTGCGCTCGTGGATTTGCCGCCTGCTCATTCCATAAATTCCGCCAAAGAGCCGCATGTTCTCAAACACAGTAAGGTCATCGTACAGCGAAAATTTCTGGCTCATATAGCCGATGTTCTGCTTTATTTTTTGAGTTTGATGAAAAACATCGAAGCCCGCTACCTGCCCTTTGCCCGAACTCGGCTTTAGCAGACCGCACAGCATACGGATTGCGGTGGTTTTCCCCGCACCATTAGCGCCCAAAAAACCAAAAATCTCGCCTTTGGACACCGCAAACGAAATATTGTCAACTGCAACAAAGTCTCCAAACTTTTTGGTCAGTTTTTCGGCAAAAATAACCGGACTGTCAACCATTTTTATTGTCAATTTTAAAATTACGAGGCTCTTTTCCCGTAATTATGCATAAAATAATTATTTGCAAATATACAAATTTTGAACAAATTTTTATTATTTACCAAAAAAAACTACCTTTGCACCCTTAATCATAAGTTGTCAATTGTCAGTTGCCAGTTGTCAGTTATTAGTTATTAGAGTTTAGAGTTTAGAGTTTAGAGTTTAGAGTTAAAAATGACAATTCAGTAAATTGCTAATTGTTAATTGTTAATTGCTAATTGTCTTCAGGTATAAATAAAATTGTGATGAAAAAATATATTGTTTTTTTCCTTTGCTTTGCAAATAGTATTTTAGTATGTTCGCAAGCTCTTACGCGCCTCCAACCGCCGGATAATCAGAGTTTTAGCATAGACGACCAGCGTAAAATATCTAACATAATGAACGCTATTTCTGCGCATTATGTTGATACTGTTAACAGCGTCCAACTCACTGAGGCAGCGATAGTTGCAATGCTCAAAGCGCTCGACCCCCATTCTCAATATATTCCCAAAAGGGAAGTTGAGCGTGTCAACGAGCCGCTCGAAGGGAGTTTTGACGGCATCGGTATTCAGTTTCAGATGTTTGAGGACACGCTGCTCGTGGTGCAAACCATTGCCGGTTGCCCTGCCGAAAAGGTAGGAATGTTGCCGGGTGACCGCATTATTTACATTGAAAACGATTTGATTGCCGGAGTAAAGAAGCACAATTCTGATATTATGAAATCTTTGCGCGGACAGCGCGGCACAGAAGTGACGGTGAAAGTGAAGCGCGAAGGCGAGCGTGAATTGCTTCTTTTCAATATTATACGCGATAAAATACCTATTCTCAGCGTTGATGCGCAATATATGGTTACTTCGGATGTCGGTTATATTAAAATAAATAATTTTGGGGCAAATACGCTGACCGAATATAAAGAAGCGGTTTCCAAACTTAAAAAGCAGGGAATGCGGTCGTTAGTTCTCAGTTTGCAGAGCAATGGCGGCGGCTATCTGGAGGCTGCAATAGCCCTTGCCGACGAGTTTCTGGAGCGCGACCGCCTGATTGTTTACACCGAAGGACTGCACCAGCCGCGCCGCAACGCCATTGCCACAAGCATTGGCGAGTTTGAGAAGAACAAACTCGTGATTTTGGTTGACGAATTTTCGGCATCGGCAAGCGAAATCGTTTCCGGTGCGGTGCAGGACTGGGACAGAGGATTGGTTATCGGCAGACGCACTTTTGGTAAAGGCTTGGTACAGAACCAGATGACTCTTATAGACGGCTCATTGCTACGCCTTACCGTTGCCCGCTATTATACACCTTCGGGGCGCAGCATTCAGAAGCCGTACAAGGGCGGAGTTGATTACGAAAAAGACCTGCTCGACCGCTTTGAACACGGCGAAATGCAGCACGTTGACAGCATTCATCTGTCGGATTCGCTGACATATACAACGCGCATCAACAAGCGCACAGTGTATGGCGGCGGCGGAATTATGCCTGATGTGTTTGTGCCGCTCGACACCACAGCAAACACGCCGTACTATCGCAAACTTGTAAACCGTGGCATCGTCAACCGCGCACATGTGCAGTATTTGCAGGAAAATCGCGAGCAGTTGAAACGATTATATCCTGATTTTGAATCTTTTAAAGATAATTTTGAAGTCCCGCAAAACCTGTTGCAAAAAATTCTTGACCGCGCCGCCGAACTCAAAATTGACTTTGCAGAAGCAGAATACGAAAAGTCGCTGCCGCTGCTCAAAATTCAACTTAAAGCCCTGATTGCCGGCGACCTGTGGACAACGAATGAATTTTATCAAATAATTGACAAAATAAACGATTCGCTGCAAAAAGCGCTCGAAATTCTGGCAAAGACAGGAGAGTATGAAAAGTTATTGACAAAATGAGCGCAATCTTAAATTATCTTTCGCAAAATACACTCGAAATTGCAGGTACGGTTTTCAGCCTGATTTACATCTATCTCTCTGTAAAAGAGAAAATTGCGCTATGGATTTTTGGCATTTTAGCGGCAATGTGCTACGCAGTTGTCTTTTTCCAGTCGAAAATTTATGCCGGCTTGACTTTGCAAATGTACTACATTTGCATCAGCATTTACGGCTTCTGGAACTGGAAGTTTGGGGCAGGTAAAGATGCAGACAGTCGGTTGCCTGTAAAAAAAACGAAGGCTAAACAATGGATAATTTTCGCTATAGCCGCAACCCTGATATTTTTTGCATATTTCTTTGTGTTAAAGCGCTTTACAGATTCCACAGTTCCATTTGGCGACTCGTTTGCAACTGCCTTGTGCGTTGTAGGAGCGATGATGCTTGCAAAAAAACTGCTGGAAAACTGGCTCATTTTCATTGTTGCCGATGCGTTTGCCGTAGGGCTTTATCTCTATCAGGGACTTTACTTAACTGCTTGTCTGTTCGCTGTTTACAGCGCTATGGCTGTTGCAGGATATTTGCGATGGAGAGCGATTTTGAATAACAGATAAGTTTTCAGTCTTCAGAATGTTGATTTTGCAGAATTTGCGTACAAGTCTTATTCTTTAGTCTTTTTATTTCACAGAGAGACACGGAACTTGTCCCGCCAAAGCGGGAGAAATCACTGAGATGCACAGAGATTTTTTACAAAAAAACCTCCGCTTTGGCGGGACAATCTTTGCGTTCCTTGCGTAATCCTTTGCGTTCTTTGCGGTAAAAAATATTTAACCGCAAAGAACGCAAGATTTATCCCGCCAAAGCGGGAGGTTACACAAAGTTCACAAAGCGCGGGAGAATAATATCAAACAGGCAATTTTCAGGAGTTCCCTTCTATAAAAAAAAAGAGGCTGCCTCAAAAAAAAGCGCTTTTGAGACAGCCTCACAAAGAATGACCCGTCCTGTGTTATTCACTAACCACTATTTTTGTTGCAAAAGGACTTAAAAAGCAATCTGCAACGGCGCTGTAATTTTTGCAACAATGTTTCGTCCGATGTTTAAAATTCCTTCCGATTTGTAGCGCGAAAGATGGTCTGAATATTTTGCGTTAAAAATATTGTTTGCCGAAATATTTAAGAAAAGTTTTTGTTTTCCAAATTTAAAATCAAACTCTACTCCGCTATTAAATAAGTGATAATCAGGAGTTTGAGTTTCGTATTCGGCAATTCTGTTTTGCGCAAACGAGTATTGATAATTCACAAAAACGGAAAATTTTTGCACAATTTTTCTGAATTTGAAATTTCCCTGCAAAGTTGTTTTGAGTTTCTGCGCAGGCATCAATGGCAAAAATTCACGGTGTAAATTTTCACCGTAAGTTATTGAATATGAGCCGTCAATGTGCAACCAATCAATTGGATGCGGGTGAAAATGAAAGCCCGTCTCGCCGCCGTAAAGTATTGCATCCTGCTGAGCATAATCAAAAACAGGCGCCTCGTCAATTTCCTCATCGCGCGGTTGCAGAAAAATATAGTTGCGAAAATAGTTAAAGTACGGATTTACAGAGAGTTCCAAATGGTCGTTGCGGAAATTCAGCGCCAAATCTGCTTGATATGAATTTTCGGTTTTGAGTGCAAGATTGCCCTTTTCGTAGCGGTTTGTGCCGTGATGAACGCCATCGCTCAACAGTTCGTACATTGTCGGCGCACGAAAACCAGACGACAGGTTGAGCCGCATTGACAGATTTTTGTAAATCGGTTGAAAAACTCCCGCCGAAAAATTGACCGACTGAAAAGATTTATCAAATTTACCAAAGATAACTTGCTGATTTTCATCATATTGAACAGGCGAATCTATTTTTCGCAAATCATAACGAACTCCGAATTGCAAAAATGACTTTTCTGAATAATAAAAATCGGAAACGGCAAAGATGCCGGCATCCACAGTTTGCGCATCGGGAATTAAAACCTCCTCGCCAATATTTTTATTCGCCTGCCACATCCCTTGACTGCCTGCGATTAAACTCCACTTTTCCCAACGCGGCGAATACCATCGCGCATTATACGAAACAGTGTGCAAATTCATGTTCAGAGCCGCTTCGTTGTGTTCGTGTTCTGCCTCGTGCTCCTCTTCGTGTTCCCCTTCCTCGTGATGATGTTCGTCCTCAAATTCTTTTCGATTGTTGAAAACCCAGCCAAAATCGACTTTAATTTTCGCATTATTTTTCAAAAAAATTGTATTTTCCGAACTTAAAATATGCGTAGACAAGTCTTGAAAGGGCAGTTCGGGCGTTCTGCCGTTGTGATATTCGTGGTCTTCTTCTTCCGCTTCTGCTTCGTGCTCCTCCTCGTGATGTTCGTGCGCCAAAAGTCCGTATTTTTCGCGTAAATAACTGTATTTGAGCGAGGATACAAAATTTGTTCCTGTATAACCGAGCGCAGTTTTAAAATTGCCTGTGTTGAAACGGCTGTTTGGCACAAAAACGCTGTTGCCGTCAAAATAATCGCGGAGTGTGGCGTATCCGCCGAAAAAATTTGCATGAAAGCGATTTTTTGAAAATTTTAACGCGGCAGAATTTATCGAACCGTTTGTATTCGACTGATATTCAGTACTTAAACGCGCTTCAACGGAATTTTCGTTGGCAAAACGCTCGTCTACAAAATGCAGCGCACCGCCAATGGCATCGCTTCCGTAAAGCAACGAAGACGCGCCTTTGACAATCTCAATCGTTTCGTAGCCGTTTTCGCCAAGCCCCAAGCCGTGTTCATCGCCCCACTGCTGATTTTCGAGGCGCATACCCTGCGCAAAAACCGCAATCCGGTTGCCGCTCAACCCGCGAATAACGGGTTTGCCAATGCCTGCGCCGGTACTTAAATTGTTTAAGCCCGCAATTTTTGTCAGTTTTTCAGTAATGTTAATTCCCTGATTTTCAGCGTTTAATAAAGACATTTTTTCTACATTCAACACATTTTCGCCTTGCAAGCGAGTGGAGAAGCCCGAAACAACTATTTCTTGCAAATCGTGGCTGTCGGGCGAGAGAAAAATTATTGTATCACGCTGAATATCAATGCGTTCCAAAAAAGTTTTGTAACCTGTAACAGAAACCTGCGCCAAAACCGAATTCCCCTTTCCTGCAACCGAAAAAACGCCGTCTTCATCGGTTGTTGTGCCTGTTTGCAAATCGGGGAAATAGATATTTGCAAACGCTATCGGTTGCCTGTTTTCTTTATCCGCAACTTTAATTTGTTGATTATAAGCAGATAACGAAATAAATAAAAAGACAAATGTTATAATATATTTTTGCATAATTATATTTTTTTATGAAATTAATAATTTGATTTTTGATATTTTAGCACACGGATTAGAACGTTTTAAGCAGCGAGAGCAGAGACAAAACGCATATTGAGCAACAAAGCGAAATATGGGTTTTGGCTATGCCGAGTCGCGCAAAACGACTAAATTTATTGACCATTTTACGGATTTACGCAGATATTTTTTCCTGAAAAAATCCGAGTATATCTGTAAAATTGGAGTTGGTTCGTGTGCCGGGAAAAAATTGGTATTGCCGAACTGACACAGCCATATTCAAAGTAAAACATTGAAAATAAGCCATTTGCGTATGTATTTTTGCTAAAAAAACACATGCGTTTTTTTTAAACAATAAGGCAAAGAAATCAAATTACGGGTGGTGCGCGAGGCGAGATGCAGGAATAACAGGTTGAATATTCTGCCAAAGACTCTTGGGCAACAAGTTTTTCCTTTAAAATGAACAGTTTGTAAGTTTTTGAATATTTTACAATTGTATTATTTGCAGAATGTATGTTGCAAAAAGGACAACTGTCTTCCAAATGGATTTTTTCGCCTCTGCTCCAATGCCCAAAGCACTGCGCGGTGCAATCGCAATCCGTCTGGTGAGCGGCAACATTATCAGCGTGATGAAACAGCGGGTGCATTAGCGGCATTCCCGCTTGCCCGAAACTGTAAATCATTGCCACAAATAGCGACAATACTTGCAGACCCCGTTTTGTAACGCTGTTCATTTAGAAAAAATTGTTTGGAATAATGAACTGCAAAAATAATATTAAAATTTAATATATAATGTAAATAAATATTTTTTTTGCACTGCCCCACTCTTCTATTCCGTTTCAAACGGGCTGGCAGGCAGTCCGTTGCTGCCCCGGAGATTCCACAGGTCGGGGTTGTTTGCCCACGCATAGCGCACTTGGACGGGCTTTTCTATTTGCTCACTCCATACTTCAACCGTTTTCCCTACTATTTTCGCTTTTGCGGCAACAAAATTGTCGCCCTTCCTGTCTGTAATATAAAAGCCTTGCAAATCATCTGCTTGCGCGAACTTATCCGTGCCGTCTTTGAAATGCAGAATAATTTTATTTCCTTTGATTTCATAACTTTTGTAACGCGGTGCGTCTGC
Source organism: Prevotellaceae bacterium (assembly GCA_031271005.1). Taxonomy (GTDB): domain Bacteria; phylum Bacteroidota; class Bacteroidia; order Bacteroidales; family Paludibacteraceae; genus WRGS01. Next base: position 21,381 of record JAISWT010000053.1, read on the forward strand.
ATTCACTTCTTGGCTGTATGCATGCTTCTGCGCCTGCAAGCCGAGCCTGACAGCAACATCTTTTTTGTTGAGCGGATGAATATCGTTCCATTCGCCAATATCAATGGTTACAGCCATTGCTGTGTTGTCAATTTTTTCGTCAATCAGTCGCTGTACATTGCGCAGGGCAGCCCAAGCGCTGTTTTGCTGATAATGAGCGGGTTCCATAAAGTTGCAAAGTTGCACGAACAGGAAGGGCAGTTGCGGGCGTCGCCAGTCTTCGCGCCAGTTGGCAATCATTGCATTCATCAAATCAAAATATTCGTAATAGTTAAACGTGTTTGCTTCGCCCTGGTACCACACAAAACCCTTGATGTTGAAGTTGCGCAAAGGCGCGATCATCGCATTGTAAAGCCCTGTGGGTTGATAGTGTATTGTCATTGTGTTGCCGGCTACGGCAGGCATCACTGCGCCAACTTTATATTTCCAAGCGCCTTCAAGCGAAATTTCCTGTCCATTGCCAAAAACAATTTTATACGGCTTCTCCTTCACAAATTCGGGCGTACCGCTTTGGCTCACAAGACGGACGGTAATAATATTTTTTCCATGCTTCAAAATGTTTTTGGCAACCGTATAATTGCGCGGAGGATATTGATAGCTTGTACTTCCCACGTAAATGCCGTTGACAAACAGCGAATCGGCATCCACAATGCGGCCCATAAAGAGTTTGGCTTCCAAATTTTCGAGCGTTTGGGGAATGTCAATTTCTTTGCGAAACCAGAAGATGCCATTTTTAGCCGCATAGCCGTTTTTGCCCCACGAATTGTCGAACAAATGGGTTTCTGCCCACTGGCTGTCGTCATAATTTGGAGAATACCAGCGAATATGTTCGTTGATTCCCAAGTCCTGACTATCTGCAATTTGCCCCCAGCGTTTGGCTGCTAAACCGTTCAGGGATTGCATTTGCTCCACAAAATTATTGTCTTTCATCATTCGCAGCGCATTTTCTGCAGCGGGGAAACGTTTTATGTACGTTTCGGAAATCCACGCCTCGGCAGGAGTTCCGCCTACGCTGGAGTTAATTATTCCCTGTGGAACTTGCGTTTTTTCGTACAAAAATTTCGCGAAGAAGTACGCCACCCCCGAAAAATTCTGCGCTGTTTGCGGGTCTAACATAACCCACGCGCAAGGCAAAACATCAGTTTGCGGCTCGTGAAAATTGTAAGACATCGGGATTTTAACATAACGAATGTCGGGATTAGTGTAGGCGTTAATTTCGTCGCCATATTTGCTCATCAGCCGCGATACGGGCGTTTCCATATTCGACTGCCCGCTACAAAGCCACACATCGCCAAAAATGATGTTGTTAATATAACAAACATTATTTCCCTTAATTTGCATGTTATAGTTGCCACCGGCTTGGTGAGCAGGAATTGTAAGTTCCCAATGCCCGTCTTTGTCGGCTACGGTTTTGAACTTTTCCACACCGGTTGACGGAGATGTTGCGGTAGGCGTTTTTTCCAAATAAACAGCAATGTTTTCGCCGGGCGCAGCAGTACCCCAAATTTTGGCAGGCATATCGCGTTGCAGTATCATGTTGTTGCTCACAAGGCACGGCAAGCGAACTTCCGCAAAAACTATATTTGTATAAATAAATATTGCGCCTAAAATAAAAATCCTGTGTTTCATTTGTTTATATATTTTTTAGAATAAAGAATAAAGACTGAGAACTGCATCTCATTAATTTTCAAGTATTTATATTTTTTTTAATTCAATAATAGATATTTTATTGTAAATTATTTGATACCCAAATATATGAAATAAAGTTTTATAAGAGATTGATATGTGGCTTTCCTGCATCAATATGGCAAACTCGCATTTTGCAAAATTAGCATTAAATATTAAATATTCAATCATACGTTTGGCGTAATTTAATATTTAATACTAATTTTGCATATTTGTAATTCTTCCGTAGCAGGCGGTCAAACAAACAGAAAAATACAATTATGAATAATCCGAACGTTTTAAGCAGCGAGAGCAGAGAGAAAACAGATATTGAGCGACAAAGCGAAATATGCGGTTTGGCTATGCCGAGTGGCGCAAAGCGACTAAATTTATTGAACATAAAAAAGGCGCTTTTGCTCGGCTCAGGCGCGTTGAAAATTGGCGAGGCGGGTGAGTTCGACTACTCCGGCAGTCAGGCTTTGAAGGCGTTGAAAGAGGAAGGCATTGAAACAGTGCTGATTAACCCTAATATTGCCACAGTGCAAACCTCTGAGGGCATTGCCGACAGGGTGTATTTTTTGCCCGTAACGCCGGAATTTGTCGAGCGCGTGATTGAAAAAGAACGCCCCGATGGCATCTTCCTCTCGTTTGGCGGACAAACCGCACTCAACTGTGGAGTGGCATTGTACAAAAACAAAACTCTTGAGAAATACGGCGTGCAGGTTTTAGGAACGCCCGTACAGGCAATTATTGACACCGAAGACCGAGATATTTTCAACCGAAAACTTGCCGAAATAGGTGTTAAATACATTAATAGTGAGGCAGTTAGCAATTTGCAGGACGCATTGAATGCCGCTAACGAACTCGGCTACCCTGTGATTGTTCGCGCAGCATACGCGCTTGGCGGGCTTGGCAGCGGCTTTTGCGACAACGACAAGGAACTGAAAACGCTGGTTGAAAAAGCGTTTTCGTACTCGCCGCAAGTGCTGGTCGAAAAGTCGCTCAAAGGGTGGAAAGAGATTGAATATGAGGTTGTCCGCGACAGATACGACAACTGCATTACGGTTTGCAACATGGAGAATTTTGACCCTCTGGGCATCCACACGGGCGAAAGTATTGTGGTTGCGCCTTCACAAACGCTTACAAACAAAGAATATCACTGGTTGCGCGAGTTGTCAATAAAAATCATTCGGCACATTGGCGTTGTAGGCGAGTGCAACGTGCAGTACGCCTTCGACCCCGCGAGCGAGGATTATCGCGTGATTGAGGTGAACGCCCGATTGTCGCGCAGTTCGGCGCTCGCCTCCAAAGCGACCGGCTACCCACTGGCATTCGTGGCGGCAAAACTCGGGCTCGGATACGGCTTGGCAGAACTCAAAAACAACGTTACAAAAGAGACAACTGCGTTTTTTGAGCCCGCGCTTGACTATATTGTGTGCAAAATTCCGCGCTGGGATTTAGGCAAATTTCAGGGCGTCTCCCGACACATCGGCTCAAGTATGAAGTCCGTTGGCGAAATTATGGCTATCGGACGCACCTTTGAAGAGGTGATACAGAAAGGTTTACGAATGACCGGCTTGGGAATGCACGGCTTTGTGGCAAACAAGGATTTTCACGTGGACGACATCGAGAACGCACTTTGGCAGCCCACCGACCGCCGCATTTTCTATCTCGCGCAAGCGTTTCACAGCGGCTATTCTGTGGAAAAAATCCACGAACTGACAAAAATTGACTGCTGGTTTCTGCACAAACTGAAATACATTATTGATTTGGAAAAAGAACTTTCTACTTATAACTCGCTGGAAACGTTGCCGTTAGAACTGCTTCGCGAGGCAAAAGTGCGCGGCTTCTCCGATTTCCAGATTACGCGCCTTGTAACCAAGTGCCTGCCCGCCGAAATGGACGACAAGGTGCTTGAGACCCGCGCGTTCCGCAAAGCCGCAGGCATTTTGCCCGTTGTAAAACAGATAGATACGCTCGCCGGCGAATTTCCTGCGCAAACCAATTACCTGTATATGACTTATGGGGGCGAGGAGAATGATATTTGAAAGAGGTGAAATGATATTGAATCATGCGGGGAAAATTATCAGCATTTTATGTTACCAATGCCTTTGCCTTTTCCATTGCTGCATCAATATGCGGGCAAATATTTTCCAGCCCCACTAACTTGTCAATATTTGCAGATAAAAGTTCCTGTTTAACTTTGGGGTTCACGCCCGAAAGCAACACGCTGATTTTTTCCCTTTGCGAAGACCTGATCAATATTTCGAGGTTGTGAATGCCTGTGGAGTCTATAAACGGCACTTTGCGCATCCTGATAATGCGCACTTTGGGTTTGTCGCCAATCTGCTTCATTGTCTCCTCAAATTTGTTCGCCAAGCCGAAGAAGAACGGACCTTCTATTTCATAAACTTCCACATTGTGCGGCAATTGCAGCAAGTCGGTATCCACGTTTCCCTCAATATATTCGGCTTTGTGCGTGGCGCCGCGAATGAGCGAAATTTGCGAGCTCTCGCTTATGCGCTTGATAAACAGCACAATAGCCAGCAACATTCCCACTTCAATAGCAATAGTTAAATCGAAAATTACGGTCAGCAAAAAAGTAGTAATCAGCACAGCCACATCCGATTTCGCTCCGCGAAGCATCGAGCGGAACATCCTCCACTGACTCATGTTGTACGAAACTACAATCAGCACCGCGGCAAGCGAAGCCATAGGAATATGCTTTGTCAGATTTCCCAAAAACAATAAAATCAGGAGCAAAACCACCGCATGTATAATTCCCGCAACAGGTGTACGTCCGCCGTTGTTGATGTTGGTCATCGTGCGTGCAATCGCTCCTGTGGCAGGAATGCCGCCAAAAATAGGCGTAACAATGTTAGCAATGCCCTGTGCTATCAGTTCGGTATTAGAATTGTGGCGACTGCCGATGGCGCCGTCTGCAACAGTAGCAGAGAGCAGACTCTCGATGGCGCCCAAAATCGCTATGGTAAAAGCGGTTGGCAGCAACATCTGCACCGCATTGAAGTCTATTTTTGGCGTTTCGGGCTGTGGCAAAGACGGATTGATACTGAAAATGTCGCCTATGGTTGTAATACTCGTTATTGCGAAATGATTTTTTAAAAAATAAGCCAAAACACTGACTACTAAAATTGCCACCAGCGAGCCGGGAATCTTTTTATTTATTTTAGGAGTAAAAATAATTAATAAAATTGACAATAATCCCAGAAAAATCGACCACCAATTTGCCGTACCTATATTTTGAAAATAAACCAACCACTTGTGCAAGAAGTCGCCGGGAATATTTTCTATTTGCAACCCAAAGAAATCTTTCATCTGGGTTGTCAAAATTGTAAGTGCAATGCCGCTTGTGAATCCCACCACTACGGGATAGGGGATAAATTTTATCACCGTTCCGAGCCTGCAAACGCCCATTAGAAGGAGCATAATCCCTGCCATAATCGTGGCAATGAGCAAGCCGTTGAACCCGAACTGCTGAATAATGCCATAAACGATGATTATAAAAGCGCCTGTCGGTCCGCCAATCTGCACCCTGCTGCCTCCAAGAAACGAAACAATGAAACCTGCAATAATTGCAGTAATCAGACCTTTCTCGGGCGGCACGCCACTGGCGATACCAAAAGCAATTGCCAGCGGCAGAGCCACAATGCCCACAATCACGCCCGCCATCAAATCGGCAAAGAACTGACGGCGACTGTAATTTTTTAAAGTGTAAATAAGTTTGGGAACAAATATTTTCATCCGACTACACGAGTTGAAAAAATACCGCAAATCAATTCATTAATATGCCCATCACTGCCACTGCTGCTTTTGCAATGTTGGTGCCGGGTCCGAAGATAGCGGCAACGCCCGACTTGTAGAGGAAGTCATAGTCCTGCGGCGGAATAACGCCGCCGGCAACGACTAAAATGTCTTCGCGTCCGAGTTTTTTCAGTTCGTCAATTACCTGTGGCACAAGAGTTTTGTGTCCTGCTGCCAGTGACGAGACGCCGAGTATATGCACGTCATTTTCTACTGCCTGCTTTGCGGCTTCGGCGGGAGTCTGGAACAGGGGTCCCATATCCACGTCAAATCCGCAGTCGGCAAAACCTGTTGCTACCACTTTGCCGCCCCGGTCGTGTCCGTCCTGTCCCATTTTGGCTACCATAATACGCGGGCGCCGTCCGTTTGTCCTCTCAAATTCGTCTGTCAAACGGCACGCTTCTTTGAAGTCTGTTTCTTGCTTTGTTCCTGCTGAATACACTCCTGATATTGTTCTAATAGTTGCTTTATATCTGCCTGCAACTTCTTCGCAGGCGTCTGAAATTTCGCCTAAAGTGGCGCGTACCTTTGCCGCTTCAACGGCGAGTTCAAGCAAATTGCCGTTGCCTGTTTTTACACATTCGGTAATGGCTGCCAGCGTTTTTTTTACGTCATCATTGTTACGTTTTGATTTTAAATCGTTCAAACGCTCAATTTGCTGCTTGCGAACAAGGGTATTGTCTACCTCCAGCGTATCAATGCTGTCTTCCTGCGCAAGGCGATACTGATTTACGCCTACAACGGTTTGCTCGCCGCTGTCTATACGCGCTTGCGTGCGAGCCGCCGCCTCCTCTATGCGCATCTTAGGAATGCCCGTTTCGATTGCTGCTGCCATCCCGCCAAGATGTTCAACCTCCTGAATATGCTCCCACGCACGGTCAAAAATTGATTTCGTAAGATTCTCAACATAATACGAACCTGCCCAGGGGTCTATTTCTCGACAAATCTGTGTCTCTTCCTGAATGTAAATCTGCGTATTACGGGCAATACGTGCCGAAAAGTCGGTTGGCAGCGCTATTGCTTCATCAAGTGCGTTTGTATGCAGCGATTGAGTGTGTCCCAAAGCCGCGCCCATCGCTTCTATGCAGGTTCTGCCGATATTATTGAAGGGGTCTTGCTCGGTCAAACTCCAACCTGAGGTCTGGCAGTGAGTTCTCAAAGCCAGCGATTTAGGATTTTTAGGATTAAAAGTTTTTACAATTTCTGCCCAGAGCATACGCGCGGCACGCATTTTCGCAATTTCCATAAAATGGTTCATTCCTATTGCCCAAAAGAACGACAAACGCGGTGCAAACGTATCAATATCCATACCTGCATTCACTCCGGCACGCAGATATTCCCATCCGTCAGCCAGCGTATAAGCAAGTTCGATATCGCAGGTTGCGCCGGCCTCTTGCATGTGATAACCCGAAATGGAAATGGAGTTGAACTTCGGCATGTTTTTTGAGGTATATTCAAAAATATCGGCAATAATTTTCATGGAAAATTTTGGCGGATAGATGTAGGTATTGCGCACCATAAATTCTTTCAAAATATCGTTTTGAATAGTACCTGCCATCTGGTCAAGTGTTGCGCCCTGCTCCAAGCCTGCCACAATGTAGAACGCCAAAATAGGCAGCACAGCGCCGTTCATTGTCATCGAAACGGACATTTGATTTAGCGGGATGCCGTCAAAAAGTACCTTCATATCTTCGACCGAGCAGATAGATACGCCTGCTTTGCCCACATCGCCCACCACGCGCGGATGGTCGGCATCGTAGCCGCGATGCGTAGCCAAGTCGAAGGCAACAGATAGTCCCTTTTGCCCCGAAGCCAGATTGCGGCGGTAGAATGCGTTAGACTCTTCGGCAGTAGAAAAACCTGCATATTGACGGATAGTCCACGGACGCATCGCGTACATTCCGGAGTAAGGTCCGCGCAAAAACGGCGGGATACCGGCAGCATAATTCAAGTGGTCAATACCCGCTAAATCGTCTTTGGTGTAATATTCCTTAACAGGAATTTGTTCGGGGGTGTTCCAGTTGCTCGATGTGGAAGCCACACTACCGGGTATAAAATCGTTAATATTAATTCCTTTAAAATCTGGTTTCATTTACTTTAATGATTTATAGGTTATTCAAAGTTGACAAGTTCTTTTTTACGTTCTTAAATTCAATGCAAAAAGTAGCATTTTAAATTTCACAAGTCGCTTATGTTCAGCATTTTACGTTGCAAAACATTTAAAGTTATGCTACGCAACAAAAGTACAAAATTTATTTTGGAACTCAAAAAAATAGGCTAAATCTTTTTTTGAGGCGCTATGAAAAATATCCGGCAGTTCCTAACTTTGACACGTTTCTTTCTTTAATTTATAAATATTTACAAATCAACGATTTACAAATTTCAGGACACCGT
>JAISWT010000055.1 GCA_031271005.1 Prevotellaceae bacterium
ACGGTGTCCTGAAATTTGTAAATCGTTGATTTGTAAATATTTATAAATTAAAGAAAGAAACGTGTCAAAGTTAGGAACTGCCGGATATTTTTCATAGCGCCTCAAAAAAAGATTTAGCCGAAATTAATAGTTAAATACAATTAAAGATTAATATTCTTTTGTCTTTTGTCTATTGTCTATTTGTCTATGTTCTATGTTCTATTGTCTCTTCTACCCGTTTGCTTATTTTGCTTTTCTGATTAAATTTTGGCGAATTTCCTGGGCGCGTTTATATGCTTCGGTGGCTTTGTCGGCTTTGTTGATGTGTCTGTATGCAAGCCCCAACTTTTCCCACGCTACGGCAAAATCTCCGTCAATGGACACGGCGTCTTGGTAATGTTTCGCCGCGCTTTTCCACTTGTCTGTTTTTGCAAGTTTTTCTGCTTTTTCATACGCCTGCATCGCCTCAGGGTTGGCGGACAGAGCGTGGAAATCTATTTCGGAAGTCTTTATCATCATTGCGGCTACAGAATCGCAGTGTTCCAGCAGGCGCTGCTTAATTCCCTGATAATATTTCTGATATTCGGCATCTCTTTTGTTGATGCTCAGTGTCAGTTTGTAATCCGCATCAGAGGCGGTGTCGGGCAGGCTGGCAATATCTGCAAGTTTTGAAATAAACTGGACCCCAAACACTTGACTGTCTATACATTTCTTTGTGGCACGCCCACGCGCACGCTCACCACGCAAGGCTGTTGCCGCAATTATACACTCGCACGCTTTGAGGACTGCCTCCTCCAAAGTTTGCGACTTTGCCTGCAAAAAACTTCTCCGCAAAAAATCTTCATCCTGTTCAATTGTATCCTGCTGTTCAATTGTATCCTGAAAAACAATATCTTGTCCCAAAACACAAATCGCCGAAAAGAAAGAAATTACCGATGCTATTATTATTTTTTTCATTTGTTTTTCAGTTGTCAGTTTTCAGTTATTAGAGTTTAGAGTTTAGAGTTTAGTTAGAAATGGTTAGGGGCTATTTTAATTCTCATTTCTTCATTTCTTCATTTCTTAATTTCTTAATTTCTTAATTAACAATTAACCACTAACCACTAACCACTAATCACAGTCCCAGTTTTTCTCTTACTCTTTTCAATGTTTGCTGCGCTATGGGGCGTGTTTTTGCTGCTCCCTGCGCAAGTTTTCGGTCTATTTCGGGCAAATTATTGATATAATAATTATACAGATTGCGTTCGGTTTCAAATCTTGTTAAAATAAGATTAAGCAACTCGGTTTTTGCGTGACCGTAGCCAAAATTTCCTGCGAGATATTTTTGTCGCAAAATTTCGGTATCGCTCTCATTAGCAATAAGTTGGTACAGCGCAAAGATTTTGTCCGTATCCGGATTCTTTGGCGCTTCAAGCGGCGTGCTGTCTGTGGGAATGTCCATAATTTGCTTTTTCAACTGCTTTTCGGGCAGGAATATATTAATCGTATTGTTGCGCGACTTGGACATCTTTTGTCCGTCTGTTCCCGGAACGTATTTTGTATTTTCCTGTAACTTTGATTCAGGCAGGATAAATGTGTCGCCCATTTTATGATTGAAACGCGCACCCATATCCCGCGCCATCTCAAGATGTTGCAACTGGTCTTTGCCAACAGGCACAACTTCCGCGTCATAGAGCAAAATATCTGCCGCCATAAGCACCGGATAAATGAACAGTCCTGCATTAACGTCTTCGAGGCGGTCTGCCTTGTCCTTAAAAGAGTGTGCCAAAGTGAGCCTCTGGTACGGAAAAAAGCACGACAGATACCACGACAGTTCACATACTTCGGCGATGTCGCTTTGGCGGTAGAAATTTGTCCTTTCCGTATCCAGTCCGCACGCCAGCCACGCGGCAGCAATTTCGTAAGTATTTGCACGCAACACAGAGGCATCTTTTATCGTTGTTAGCGAATGAAGATTTGCAATAAATAAGAACGCCTCATTATCAGCGCGTTGCGAAAGTTCAATGGCAGGGATAATCGCGCCCAAAATGTTTCCCAAATGGGGCGTACCCGTTGCCTGTATTCCTGTTAAAATTCTCATAATAATAAAAAAAAAATTTTAGTTAATCATAAAATTCTCCGATTCAAAAATAAAGCAGGGCTTTATTGAATAGGCGGCACGTGGCGATTAATGCGCTGTTCGAGCGAAATCAGCGTCTCGGTTGCTGTAACGCCTTCTATTTCCTGTATCCGTCCGTTGAGAATGCGCATCAAATCTGCCGAATTTTTGGCAAAAAGTTTTACCAAAATAGTGTAATTGCCCAAAGTGTACTGACTTTCTACGATTTCGGGAATCTGCTCCAGTTTCTCCACCACCGCTCTGTACATCGATGCTTTTTCGAGCAAAATACCAACATAGACGCAAATAGAATAGCCCAATTTCTTTTCGTCAATAAAATAGCCCGACCCTCTGATAATGCCCTTATCCACAAGATGTTGTACGCGCTGATGTATTGCCGCACGCGACACGCCGCACTCCTCGGCTATGTCTCTGAACGGAATACGGGCGTTGTGTGAAATGATTTGCAATATTTTTTTGTCTAAACAGTCTATTTTTTCCATAACAGTTTTAATTATTTGGACACAAAAGTAGGCTTTTTTTTGTATTTACGCAACACAAAACATACAATTAGCAATCTTTAATTGAGAATTGAGAATTAATAGTGAATAGTGAATAGTGAATAGTGAATAGTGAATAGTGAATAGTGAATAGTGAATAGTGAATAGTGAATAATTATTGATAGAACATAGAACATAGAACATAGACAAAATACAGTTTTTTTAGAATTAAGGAATGAATTTTTAGTGAATAATTGAGAATTGAGAATTGAGAATTAATAGTGAATAATAAAATACAGAATACGCAGTAATTAAGAAATGAAGAAATAAAGAAATAAAGAAATGAAGAAATAATCTAATAACTAAACTCTAAACTCTAATAACTAACATCAGCCGTACGCCCTACTCCCCCTCTCTTTTGGAGAGGGGGCTGGGGGGTGAGGTTCTAACCACTAACCACTAACCACTAACCACTAACCACTAACCACTAACCACAGCTGATTTCCAGTATTTTGTCAGATAAACGGTGCCTGCTACAGCCAAAACTCCGCTCGCAATGCCTGCAATCCACATACCTATACCGCTATTCTGCGTGTAAGAAAAGATGTTTTCCGTTTCGTTTTTATAAAAATAATAAACGATAATAAACATTGCATTATTGAAAAAATGCGCCCACACAGAAAGGCGAATATTTTTGCTGCAAAAGGCAATATAAGCCAGATACGCGCCCAAAACCATTCGCGGAACAAATCCGAAGAACTGCAAATGTATCAAACTGAAAATTGCCGCAGAGAGCCACACGGCAACATTGACATTCATTTTTGCGGCAAGCAGTCGCAAAACAGCCCCTCTAAACATCAACTCCTCAGCCACCGCCGCCAGAAGCCCGATAACCGCTATTGCTCCCCAAAAATTCGCGCCTATCATCTGCTCTGCCAAAGCACGCTGACGCTCTTCGGCGGCAGTAAAAAGATTATCAAAAAAAGGAATTTGTGCCAACAGTTCATTTAAAAATGTAAGCAGATTGATAAACGGCGTGCCGACTGCTAAAATTACAATAACAGCCACGATTTCAAAAAAGTTGCTCCTTTTATTTAAAAATAAAAATTCTCCCGTGTTGTCGCTGCACAAATAGGCTACAATAAAAGCAGGAAGCAGAAAAATAAAAAACGCGCTTATTGACTGTACTGCAAGCAGATAGTTGTTGCCGGACATAGCGATGAGGTTGAATTGCCCTGCCACAGCAACCGCGCTGCCCGCCAGCAATGTACAAAACAGCGCCACAAAAAGCAGCAACACCAGTTTGACTCCCAGACCTGAATTTGCAAAGGAATTTTTCAGAAAAAGATTTTGCATCTGTTGAATAATTTGGCGCAAAATTACAAAATTATTCCGACTTTTTTTTCGCACCGTTTCCCTGTGCAAAAAAAACAGGAGTTTTTTTTCATTCGGCGCATTTGGAAAACTCGTATTTTTCATGTAATTTTGCACCCTTAATTTACAGGGAAGAGGTATTTTTGCCTCTTTTTAATCTTTTAAAATAATGAATATTACAAGAAAAGACATTGACGCAAATAACGCCGTTCTGACGGTGAACATTGAAAAAAACGATTACTCAACGCAGGTTGAAAAGCGGCTGCGCGAATACCGCAAACGGGCAAACGTACCGGGTTTTCGTCCGGGTATGGCGCCTGCGGGCTTGCTGAAAAAGATGTACGGAAAAGCCATACTCGACGAGCAAATCAGCGAACTGGTTGGGGAGGCGCTTGATAATTATATTAAGGAAAATGATATTAATATTTTCGGTAGCCCGTTTATGTCGGAAAATCAGGTAGAAATTAATTACGACACGCAGGACGATTTTGAATTGTCATTCAATATAGCCATTGCCCCCGAAGTAGAAGTAAGTTATTCTGACAGCGACACACTGCCTCACTACACAATTGAAGTTGAAGACGAAGCAGTTGATGAAGCCATAACAATGTATACGAAGCATTTTGCGGTACGCAGCAAAGTGGATACCTTCAGCCCCGATGATATGCTCAAAGGCGATATGATGGAACTTGACGCTGACGGTAAAGCGCTTGAAGATACAGGGATACAAATTGAAGACGTTGTGTTCATGCCAAAATACGAAATGAAAGGCAACGAAGACGCATTGAAACTTTTTGAGGGCAAAAAAGTTGGTGAAACCGTAGTTTTCAACCCAAAACGGGACATCGGCAACGAAAAGAATATTGCTTCGCTGTTAAAAATCTCAAATGAAAGGGAAAAAACATTAACTTCTGATTTCCGGTTTGTTATAAAAGAAATTACACACAGCACAGATGCGGAAATCAATCAGGAACTTTTTGATACAGTATTTGGTAAAGGCACGGTAAAATCTGAAAATGAATTTCGCGAGAAAATCCGCGAAAAAATTGCTGCCGAATATCAGAACTACTCCGCTTACAGATTAGAAGCTGATGTCCGCAATTTTTTGTTGCAAAAGAACCGGAACCTGACCTTCCCCGAATCTGTCCTCAAAGACAGGATAAAAGCACAGAACAAGGACTTTTCTGACGTAGATGTTGAAAATGAATATTCTAAACTGATTGAACCGCTTACATGGCAACTGATTATGAATAAGATAGTTATCGAAAATAAAATTGAACTCTACGATGAAGAAATCCAAGACGAAGCACGCAAAGCAAGTCGCGAACAATTTGCGCAATACGGCATACATGACCTTGACCCCGAAGCATTAGAAAATCACGTTCAAAGCATGTTAAAAAATACTGATTATGTGAGGAGCCTTACAAGAAATATACTGGAAAAAAAGGTAATCGCTGTTGTCAGTTCGCAGATTACACTCAACAACACGAAAATTACACTCAAAGAATTTGATAATTTATTTAAAAAATAAAAACAGCCATCGCAAAGAAAAGTCTGTATTGATTTAGCAATATCCTAATTTGTATAAAATAAATATGGCAAACGGGCGGACAGTTTTTTTTTAACTGTCCGCTTATTTGGAAAACCCGGGCTTTTAATTTAACTTTGCAGATTCAAAAATTTTAATAAAATTATGGCAAAACGTTTATTATCAAGCAATTTTAAAATAGGGCTGATGGTTATTATTGCTGTCGGGCTTCTTTTTTTCGGGATGAATTTTTTGAAAGGGATGGCGTTTTTTGCCTCCGACAACACTTTTTATGTTCATTTGAACGCTGTTGACGGGCTTCAAAAGTCGCTTCCTGTCAATATCAGAGGCTATAAGGTTGGGCAAATTGCCGACATCCGCTACGAGCCGCACAAGCCTGACCCCTTTACGGTAGTCCTGTTTGTGAACAAGAAAAACGCCATTCCTGCCACCGCCAGAGTAGAAATATACGAAGACGGACTGCTTGGCGGCAAGGCAGTAAGGATAATCTTTGACGCCGCTGATTTGCAGGGAGCGATTTGCAATTCCGGCGACACGATACCCGCATTTGTTACAGGCGGATTGATGAGTAATATTCAAAACGATTTACTCCTGAAAATCAGCAACGTAGCAATGCATGCTGACTCGCTGATATATGCATTCAGGTTACTCGCCGCAGACCCGCACCTGCACAATTCGTTTGAGGCGCTCGAAAACACTGTTACATCGCTTTCGGCATCATCACGGCAACTGAATACGATGCTGAACAATGATGTACCAAAAATAATGACAAATGTTACCGACATCACAGCCGACTTCAAGAAGTTTAGCGGAAATGTGGGCGGAATAAATATAGCACAAACCGTAGATTCGCTCACGGCAACAATTGAAAACCTGAAATCGCTCTCGGAAAAAATCAACAGCAACGAAGGCACGCTCGGCGCACTGATGAACGATAAACAACTGTATATAAACCTGCAAAACCTGTCGGAGAACGCAAACAAACTGATGCTCGACCTGAAAGAGAACCCAAAAAAATATGTCCATTTCTCGGTCTGGTAAATTTTGACTTCGATATTATTTAGAATAATTCTAAATAGCATTTTTTTTGCATTTTATATTGCCCGCTCCGAAAACGCTTTATTTTTAACCAATTAAGAATAAAGCGTTCTGTTTGACACTATAAAACAAATATTTGAATAAGTGATTTATTTTCAGAAATTTAAGTATAATTTTTTGTAAATACTTGAAAATAAACAGTTTAAATTAATTGATTGAATTTTAGGCAGTTAAAATATTTTTTAATATACCAAAAAAAAAAGCGTTTTTTTTATAACAAATTTTTTGTGAACTTTGCAGAGAGAATTGTGTGTCTTCCCCTGCCCTGTAAAAGTGCGTTTTTTAGAAAAACTGCCGATTCGGAATCAGTGCAGATTCCCTGACACTAAATAATTATGGCTGCGAAGAGGCTATAAGTCTGAGTTTTATATATATATTTTTTTTTGAAGATGATGACAAACAACGAAAAACAAAAACCCTTGAATAAAAAGATGCAACACGAACAAATGTGGTCTAAATGTTTGACCGTAATTAAAGATAATATCGGTGAGAGCGCGTTTCGTACTTGGTTTGCGCAGATTGTTCCACTCAAATATGAGCGGGAAGTGCTTGTGCTGCAAGTGCCGAGTCAGTTTTTTGTAGAATATATTGAGGAAAAATATATCGACTTGCTGCGAATGACCATCCATCGTATCATTGGCGCAGGTACAAAGTTGGAATACAGAGTTTTAATAGACAAATCGAGCAATAGCGGCACCCAAATTCCATCTAACATGGAGCAGCCCAAGCCGGCACACAATGCCAAAGTTGCACTGAAAAATCCCTACGAAAAGTTTGTGTTGCCCGAAATAGACCCGCAATTGAACTTTTCGTACAATTTCAACAATCTGATAGAAGGAAGCAGCAACAAACTTGCCCACGCAGCCGGACAAAGCATCGCGCGGAAGCCGGGCAAAACAACTTTCAATCCACTGTTCGTTTCGGGTCAGTCCGGCGTAGGAAAAACGCATCTGGCAAACGCCATAGGAGTGATGTGCAAACAGTTACATCCTGCAAAACGTGTTCTATATGTCTCGGCAAACACTTTTCAGATACAATACACTGACGCTGTACGCAATAATACGGTGAATGATTTTCTGAATTTCTACCAAACAATAGAAGTGCTGATTATTGACGATGTACAGGAACTGGAGGGCAAAACGGCAACTCAAAACACCTTTTTTCACATCTTCAATCACTTACATCAAAATGGCAAGCAACTTGTGCTGACCTCCGACCGCCCGCCAATGGCGTTGAAGAACCTCGAACAGCGCCTCTTGACACGCTTCAAGTGGGGACTGGGCGCCGAAATGGGCAAACCTGATTTTGAAATGAGAAAAGCAATTCTGGAAAGCAAAATTTACTCCAACGGACTTCAAATACCGGACACAATTGTGGATTATATTGCCGAAAATGTTACCGATAACGTGCGCGACCTCGAAGGCGCACTGATTTCAATTCTGGCACATTCTACGCTCGAAAACAAAAAACTTGACCTGGAACTTGCCAGAGAAATAGTGTCGCGCATCACAAGTGTTACACTGCGTATAACAACTATTGAGCAGATTAGGGACACCGTCTGCAAACATTATGCACTGTCCGTAGAGGCTATTTCTACCAAAAGCCGCAAGCGCGAAGTTGTGCAGGCACGGCAGGTGGCAATGTATCTCTCAAAAAAGATGACACAAAATTCCCTCGCCGCAATAGGGCTGGCAATAGGAAAGCGCAACCACGCAACAGTGTTGCACGCCTGCAAAACGGTGAAAGAACAAATGGAAATAGACAAACATTTTTGCACCGAAGTAAACGGTATAGAAGGAATGGTGAAAAATAGTGGTTAGTGGTTAGTTGTTAGTGGTTAGTGGTTAGTTATTAGAGTTTAGTTATTCTTAATTCTAAAAAAACTGTATTTTGTCTATGTTCTATGTTCTATGTTCTATGTTCTATGTTCTATCAATAATTATTCACTAAAATTAAAAGAAGGGCAAACAATCGTGCTTGCCCTTCAGTGTTTTCGTTATTTTATCTTGGTTCCGAGAGTGAATTTTTATTGCACTGCTTTTCTCAATTCTGTTACTGCTCCTTCCAAAATGCCTGTCAGTTCGTTGACAACCTCAATGGCAGCAGTGGCTTCGGCAGATGACGGGTTGGTTTCAAAATTGCGAATAGCGTTAATTGCGACAACAGCATTGTCAATAGCAGCAAGAATTTCGGCGTCCAAATTCTTGTTTACCTTTTCAAAAAATGCGTGCATCGACTCGTTGCGCGTTTCTACGCCGCCAAGGTAAGCAAAGCGGATACTTTCAATATTGTCTACAAAATCTTTCGTAGAATTGTAACTGTACGGACTTTCGATGTAATGAATATCGTCGCCTGAGTTCGGCTTGCCGATTTTCATTGTCGCTACTTCGTCTGCAATGTCAATGCAGCCCTGAATAATATCTTCGGCGGCATCGGTAATTGTTTTGTAGGTACTGCCCACTTTGCCTGCCGACTTCATATTGTCGCCGTAGTTTTGCCTGCCGCCAATGGTTATAACGAGGTCAAACTCCTCTATAATTTGCTGTTTCTCTTCCGAAACATTGTCTATTCCTGCCCATGCTGCTTCGAGGCGGATACACTGATTGCGCAAATCGCCTGCCACGGCAACCGCATAAATCAGTTCGTTATCGGAAATGCTGCTTACGTTGCTTTTCACCTGTCCCTGCTCAAACAGGATGTATTCTATACCATGAAATCCGAGCAATCCGGGTCCCAGTTTTTCACCTGCCCATGCAGGTCCGTCTTCGCCTGCCATTGCAGCAATGTGCTCAGCATTTGAGAGTTCGGCAATCAGGGCGTTCTTGTCCAGAGGCCAGGTATCAATATGCGGGTCAATACCGAAATCGGCAGCCGCGCCAAAGAGAAACGCTTCGCTCTGTTCCCAGTATTTACGCGCCACAATCCATTCTTCTGCCGCCTTTTGCAGATTGGCAGCGCTTTTTTCGGCTTTGAGAGACACTAACGCCTCGTACAAGTCTATCGACTCGTCTGCCAGCAGTTTGTAAATCGTAACAACTGTGTTCTCCACATAATTTGGCACAACCTTTTCGAGGTAGAGTTCGTTTTCGCTACCTGTGGACACAGGGTCGGGGTCGGGCGTACAGGCGCTAAAGCCCAAAAGCGCTAACACAATGACCGGTAAAAAGATATTTTTTTTCATTTTTTAAAAATTATGAATTTTAATTTAAAATTATTTTTTTTTATATTTTCTTAAAAAATTAAGAGTAAAATTATATGTTATTTAATATAATACAATATAATACAATATAATTGTCGATAAGCAAAAGTCAAACATTTTTTAATTAAACATTCCTGCATAAACAACTGCTATATTAATACTCGGCTCGTTATTGTAGGGCTTTTGAAATTTGCGATACGAATATTCGGCTTTAACGGTTACCTGTTTTACAGGCGAATAGTTTATGCCGCCAACATAAACCTGACGACTGCACCACTTGTCTTTTTGAATATTGCCTGCCGTTTTGAACATCGAGTCGTAAAACTCGTATCGCCCAAAGATGTACAGTTCCTGCGATTTAAGGTTTTGACTTTTCAGGGACGAAAAGATGTTGTATCCTGCTTCAATGCCCGACACGAGTACGTCTGAAGCAACATTAGTGCGTGGCGAAACAGAATATTTGGGTAAATTTTTGTTATATACCGAAATGTTTTCAGAGTCGCCCAGATGTCCGTAATCAAAGTAGCCGCGAGCAATTATTCCGTGATTTTTGTAATGAAAATCTGCCGAGCCAATCATCACTTTTCCTTTGATTTTTTTGTATTTTTCGGCTGCTGTGGGCTGAATGGAGTTGTTGAACGAGTTGCCCACATAGCCGCTCACTCCCAGCCGCAAGCCTTTGACCGAGTAATTGTCTATTCGCAATGCCGCGGCAAACGAATTGGCGATTTTAAATTCGTAGGGCGAGGCGCTTCCACCGTTTATCCATCCTGTGCGGCTGAACTGTTCGGAACTCAACGCCGGCAATGCGGCTGCCTCGTAGCGCCAGTCCCCAACCTTCCCCCAGATAGAAACGCCTGTTTCGTGCCACGTGCAAGGCAAAACGGTGCGCTCGCCCTCGGGACGATAAACGGTAAAAAATTCGTTGGGTAAATGGTTCATGTTGGTAAAACCCACAGGGACAATGATATGCCCCACACGAAGGTTCAGCGCTTTGGAGAATGTTTTTTCTATCCAGAACTGCTCTAAAACCACTTCTCCGCCGCGTTCAATTTCGTTTTCAACCTCGCCGGCTTCCTCGGCTTCAAGTTCCACCGCCGCCTCTGTGCCGCCGTGTTCAAACTCTATTTCCGTTTGCAAACGCCAGCCTTTGCCAAAGTTGTAACCTACAAAAAACACTACATGCGGCAAGTCAAAGCGTCCGTGCGAGGGCGCGTTGCTGTAATCCTCAGCATGCGAATAGCGATTGATATTGTCGCTGTAAAAATTGCGCGAAAAGGCTATTTCGCCATAGCCACCCAGCGTGAGCCGTTTGAAAGGGACCGTATCGGTCTGCGCATTGAGATTTATAAAGGCAGAAAGAAACAGCGAAAAGAAGAAAATTTTTCTCATTTTGTAAGCATTAATTCGCCGCAAATACACGAAACAAAAATCCGTGTATTCGCGACCTTAAATTTATTTTACAAAATAACTTCCTTTTTTTCTTTTGCAAAATCCCATAAATAAGGTAAAAAAGTTGTATAAATGTAATTATTTGTGGGTAAATTTATTTCAAATATCCCTTCAATGCTTCTACATATTCTCGGAACGCTTCCACTCCTGCGGGCGTAATGCGGCAGATGGTACGTGGCATTTTGCCGCGAAAAGTTTTTTCGGTTTCAATGTAGCCTGCCGCGCTCAAATTGTCTATTTGCACACTCAAATTGCCCGAAGTCGCTTGCGTCTCGTTTTTTAGATACACAAAATCGGCTTCTTCTACGCTTACCAGCAGCGACATAACAGCAAGCCGCAACTGCGAATGTAACAGCGGGTTGAGTTCCTTAAACATCTTTTTTCGCTTTTTTGTTTATCCAAATGCCCGGAAACATCTGCCCCAGAACCGAGCAAACAGCAAGTATCAGGAATTGTTGCGGGCTGCCTGTCAAAGTTACGCAGAATAATGCGCCTGTCCACAAAGCCGTAGCGCCCCAAAAAAACGGCGAAAATTTGCAACTCGTTGCCGTAATGAACATTGCCATTCCCCAAAAAAGCAAAATCACAGGCGTTATCAGCCAAAACAGCGTTTTGCCGTGCAAAATAAAAGCCCCGAAAACTATCATCAGGAACACATAAACCCCGATTCCGAATGTAATCCACGTTGTTTGGATAATGCTGTCGATGTGCGTTTTTACAAGCGTTTGTTTCTTGAAAAAAATCGTTTGAAACACGGACATTACCAGTGTGAAAGCCCACACCCAATAAGAATGATACGGAGTTGGCAAAATTTGAAGTAATATATAATTCGCCACGGCAATCGCAGCAATGCCTGCACCCCAAAAAATCATACGGTTGCCCGCGCCCTTTTGAATGTTATTCTGCGTGCGTTCAATCATTTTGTTAATAATCAACAAACTTTCTTCGTGCGAGAAATTTTTATTTTCCATTTTCTTTAGATTTTAAAATGTTAATAATCTTCAATTGAGCGTAATTTTTTCAACCGTCTCTTCGTCTGGTTTTACCGTAATTTTACAGTCGGCAAAAGTTGGTGCGCCTTTAGGTTGGAAGTTGTTACTGAACCCCCATTTTTCCGTTGGGATACCGTTTTCATCGAGGTCGAGCTTGTAATTCAGATTCTCGTCCTGAAAAACGGTAATTGCATACTCGCCCGCCTCAATGCTGTCGAAGGTAAAAGTGAGCGTTGCGCGGTCAATTTTTTGAATGTCCGCAGCAACAGGCATCTTCATGAAATTTTCACTGTCAAACACCGCTATAAGTATCTGACCGTTCAGGTTTTCGATACTGTCAATGGTAACAGTAAGTTTTGTTTGTGCGCTGATGGCGCTTGCTGCAAACATAAGCAGCATTAAAATTTTACTTCTCATAAGAAATTAAATTTGATTTTTAATTAATAAATAAATAAATTTACATTATAAATATGCTGCAAAAGTAAAGTAATTTATTTTATAAACCAAATAATTTCAAAAAAAAGGCGTTAAATAAAGTTAAAACTTATCAAGCCGTCTGTTAATTGAGAATTGAGAATTGAGAATTGAGAATTGAGAATTGCTACCTGCTAACTGCTAATTGCTAATTGCTAATTGCTAACTGCTAACTGCTAACTGCTAATTGCTAATTGAACACTTCGCAGTTAAATGTGGGTAACAAACATTGGAATATCGGCTTTGAACACCATTTTGTATGCCAAAGACGGATTTAGGATTCGCGAAAACAAATTCCGCTTCTTTGCATTCAGGGCGAGCAGGTCAATGCGGTTGTCCTCCAGAAAATTTGCCAGCGTCTTTGTGCGGCTCTGCGAATTGATAATTTTGTAATCGGCAGTAACGTTTTGGTAATGCGTTGAAAAATAAGACTTTACACCTTCGAGCATAATTTCGTCCCACTTCTCCTTCTTTTCGCAAATATGCAGGAAAAGCATCTCAAGTTTTCTGTTTCCAAACAAATCGAACAAAGTATCAATAGCAATTAAATCCTGCTGGTCAAAATCGGTAAGGAACGTAATTCGTTTAATATCATCGGGTTGCATAATTTGCGAGTGAACAGGCACAGCAAAAACCGGCGCGGTACACGCATCAAGCACTTCACCGGTAACGCTGCCTATCAACTCTGCCGACAGTTTTTTGCTGTGCGTGCCCATAACCACAAGGCGCGGATTGAAGCGTTTGCAATAATCTATAATCTCCTCCTCGGCAACTCCTTCTGCCAATTCTATACTGAACTTAATTTCAGGCAGTTCGCCCGCTGCAATGCGCTTTTTTAGCAGATTGTCGAAATTATTTTTGTCTGCCTCTGCCATTGTACTCTGACGCCTAAGACGTTCCGAATTGTTTAAGGTATAAATATTTGCACCCCCAAAAGTTGATATGCTGAAATGTGGCGCCGAATACACGTGCAACAACACTACTTCTGCTTGCAAAGTATGCGCAAAACGGAACCCGAAATCAATGGTTTTCTGTACAAAGTCGGCAAAATCAATAGGAATAAGCACAAAATTTTGCTTCTTTGCGGCATCGTCTTTTTTCGTTTCCCACGCTTTTTCCACATCTTCTACTATGCGCAGAGCGCGTGGCAAGTCGTTTTCGGCAATGCGAATACGCACGCCAACCCCAACTGCGGGAACATCAATGTTGATGCTCTGAATAACAGTTGATATGCCGTTGCGCTCCAATTCATCTTTTATCTTTTCGGCACGCTTAGAGGTGCGGATTGCAAGCGTTACAAAAGTCTTTTCCATAAAAAGAAATTAGTGGTTAATTATGATTGTTAATTGAGAATTGAGAATTGAGAATTATTTTTACATTGAGACGCAAAGCATTGTGTCTGTACATTATTAATTGCTAATTGCTAACTGCTAACTGCTAATTGCTAACTGCTAACTGCTAATTGCTAATTGCTAATTTGTTTGAAGCGAAATATCACTACAAAAATAACACTTTATTTTTGTGATGGCAAATTTTATTTTTAATTTTCAGGCAAAAAAAGATTATTTTTGCAGAAATTTGTTTTTAAAAAAAAATATGACTTTAAAAAAATATTTATTATTAATATTATTTTCAATCAATTGTATTTCAATTAATTGCATTTCTCAAAACAAACATGCGCAAGCGCCGTCACTCGTTGTAGGAATTGTTATTGACGGGTTGCAGCAGCGACATTTTGATTTGATTAGGGAAAGACTTTCACCTGACGGGCTGCAAAAGATAGCCGACGAGGGTAGCGCGTTTCCCAATGCGCAATACAACATTCTTTCGGCAGGCAACACTGCCGATATTGCAACGCTTATGACAGGGTCAGCGCCTTATTATCACGGAATTACGGGCAATCGGTTTTTTAACAGAAAAAAGAAAACGCTTGAGTCAATTCTTTGGGACGAAAATCAGACGGGGATTGGCTCTTCGCTGAAACTGTCTGCGAAGAATCTGCTGGCAAGCACTTTTACAGATGAGTTGAAAATGGCGATGCCGTCAGCACGCATTTTTGCAGTTGGCATAAACCCCGAAGATGTGGTTATGCTCGGCGGGCATACGGCGAATGCGGTTGTGTGGCTTGATGACGCAATTCGCTGGTCTACAACGGGTTACTACAACGGCGGATTGCCAAAAGCGGCTGATGAAATGAATATGGGGCGACATTTCAGCAATTATATATTTTCGGTGTGGAAGCCTCTGAAAAGCATTGATACTTACCTCAATAAGCCTACAAACGAGACCATGATAAGCGGATTCAGATACGACCTGAGATTTCGTAATGACGGCGACAAAAAGATTTCGGATTTGAAAAATTCGCCTGCCGCCAACAGCCTCGTAACCGAACTTGCAATGCGAATGATAGAAGATGAAAATTTGGGCAAGCAGAGCGGCGCAACCGATGTGCTGATGCTGCAATACTCTGTACGACAGGCAAATGAGTACTCCACAGCCCTAAACTCTGCCGAAAAGGAAGATATGTATTATCGGCTCGACAATGACATTGCCGAGTTACTCGCAAAGATTGAAAAAACAGTGGGAACGGCAAACACGCTGATTTTTGTTACCGGAAATCAAACGGGAATACATTCGCCCAAAGAGTTGAACAACAACAACATACCTACAGGCAGTTTTAGCCCGAAGCGCTCAATGTCCCTGCTGAATATTTACCTGATGGCGCTGTATGGTAACGAGCCATGGGTGGACGGCTACTTTGGAAATAATATTTATTTAAACAGAGAAAAAATTCAGCAGAAAAAACTCAAACAAAGTGATTTGCAGCAGTCGGCAGCCGACTTTATGCTTGAGTTTGAGGGCGTGCAAAACGCAATTACCGAACTGCAAATTATGGCAATGTGTGGCGTGGTTGATACCGAAATGAGCAGGGTTCGCAATTCGTACAACAAATTTGCGGGCGGAGACGTGGTTATTAGCCTCTTGCCCGGCTGGCAGGAGATTGACGAAAACGACAAGGCTGTAAGCGCCACAAAATCAGGGATTAACACCGTCCCACTATGGTTCGCCGGATGGAAGGTGAAAAAGCAAAAAAACACGGGAACAGTCTTTGTTACAGACCTCGCACCTACATTGACCCAACTGCTGAACATTCCTTTGCCTAACGCTTGCATAGGAAATGCCCTGCAAATAATTAGCAATTGAGAATTGAGAATTGAGAAATGAAGGAATTAAGAAATGAAGGAATTAAGAAATGAAGGAATTAAATTCAATGAACAATTAACAATTACGAATTACGAATTACGATTTGCTAATTGCTAATTGCTAACTGCTAATTGATTAAAGTTTCTAACCCTATTCAATTCTCAATTATTTATATTATCAGGGCGCACACAGGTTCAGCAATGTGGGCGTATGCCATACGCCCCTACAACGCACAAATGATGACAAACGTAGGGGCGAATGGCATTCGCCCTAATAAACATTCGCCCCAATAAACAATTACCCCGATAAACAATTACCCCGATAAACAATTGCCCGACAATACCAATACGGGCGTATGGAATGTGGGCGAATATCAATACGGGCGTATGGAATGTGGGCGTATGCCATACGCCCCTACAACGCACAAATGATGACAAACGTAGGGGCGAATGGCATTCGCCCCAATAAACAATTACCCCGATAAACAATTGCCCCAATAAACAATTGCCACAATAAACAATAGCTCGACAATACCAATGTGGGCGTATGGAATGTGGGCGTATGCAATGTGGGCGTATGGAATGTGGGCGAATATCAATGTGGGCGTATGCCATACGCCCCTACAACGCACAAATGATGACAAACGTAGGGGCGAATGGCATTCGCCCTAATAAACAATTGCCCCAATAAACAATTGCCCTAATAAACAATTACCCCGATAAACAATTGCCCTAATAAACAATTGCCCTAATAAACAATCGCCCTAATAAACAATTGCCCGACAATACCAATGTGGGCGTATGCAATGTGGGCGTATGGAATGTGGGTGTATGGAATGTGGGTGTATGCAATGTGGGCGTATGCCATACGCCCCTACAACGCACAAATGATGACAAACGTAGGGGCGAATGGTATTCGCCCCTATAAACATTCGCCCTAATAAACAATTACCCCGATAAACAATTGCCCTAATAAACAATCGCTCGACAATACCAATGTGGGCGTATGGAATGTGGGTG
>JAISWT010000059.1 GCA_031271005.1 Prevotellaceae bacterium
CACAACAACAAAAAAGAGAATTAACCAAACCCACCAGAAAAGTCCACCAAAAATGTTTTCATTAACCCAATCCCAAAGAGAATCTATACATTCTTTCATTTTTTAAAATTGTATTTCTAAAAATTTCGAAATCAATAATCCGTTAGTAGCATTTGTCGTTCCTACACAGAAACATACCACTGCAAAAATACTAAAAATACTCCTTTTCATATTAAAATTAAATGTTAAAAAGTTAATAAATTAAGCAAATTGTTTATCTAATATTCTCATTTTCAACGCGCTGTAGGGAAAATATACAATAAAAATAAGGAAACATTTATTAAGAAAATAAAAAAGACTGCCTGAACAGCAAATTCAGGCAGTACAATTGTCGATGTCTATATTGCACTATGGATTATAGTTTTTTTCTTTTTTTGAAATACCTCACAACGTAGACAAATTCATCGATAGCGCAGCCAAAAAGAAATATGGCTAAAAGAAAGAGAATCCAAAAATCAACATTTGAAGCGTAATCCCCCGTAGCCAGTTTGATAGCAAACCAAACAGCGTAAAAAAGAGAAAGCAGGCAAAATATGCCCTTGAATATTATTCGCATACACGTTTTATTTATTTATTTATTCTATTGCCAACTGCTTGTTGAACTCAGAACTGTATTTGGCTATTGCACAACGCCCTAAAAGGTCGCTTTTCTGAGATGGGTCTAATGTTTCAATGGATTTGATATAATTTTCGTAAGCATAAGTTAGCGTTACTACATCGCTTGCTGTGAACAGTCCATCAATAAAATTTGTCATTACAACAAATTTCTTATCATCGTCAATAGTTGTTCGAGCGTAAATTTTCAACTGTTCCAACGCTTTCGTTTCATCGCTTGAATCAAATGTATCAGGACTGCTGAAGTAGGCAAATGTTGCATTTATAAGATTTTTATTCAGATTCAATACATCTAATTCCTCGGTGGTCAGCAAACCAGATCTGATAAATCTATCGTACATTGACATGTTATCTGGAAAATTCATAGTCAATAACTCATGTAACAATTCATTATGTCTCTGTCCCATGCTATAATCATAAGGATTATAGTTTACATTTTCAATCCTTATATTACCCAAGTCTACAGAGGAAAAACCCGTTACATCCAAATCGCTTGAAGAATATGTAACTATTTCGTTGGACACAGCATACGATCCCCCAACTCCGCAAATAAGCCCTAAAACTGCTCCGCCCACTGCCGCACCTGTAAGGGTATTGCCGCCTGCAAGCGTTCCGATAAACGCTCCTACTTTAGCACCAATTCTTCCTCCTTCAACTGCAGAACACACATCTGCGCCAAAAACTGCACACACTTTTCCTATCTTCCATCCTTTTTTTAACCTTACAGACTGCTGATCGACAACATTTCTCGCATTGGCAGCATTAATTTGCGATAAATCATACTCTACGGCGGCTTGCCATTGCTTAAAATCATCATGGTTGGCAACTGCTTCTTGGTTCTTCTCGCAACTACTGAATACCATCGTAAACACTACTGCAAACGCAGCGACAAAAGTAGTAAAACTTTTTAAATTAAAAATACTCTTTTTCATACTAAAATTAAATGTTAAATGTTAAAAATTAATAAATTAAAAAAATTGGTTTTTGTAATTTTTCCTCGCGCTAACGCTGAAAGTTTTACCTTTTTGGGCGCGTAAAAATTACGAGACAAAGGTAAGCACAAATCATAACACCTTGTATAGTTAAAATTCACCATATTTTTTGGTAAAAAATAACCAAAATATTAAAATATTTAAGTTAATTTTTCATTTTGCCTATGATTTCAAAAAAATTAACATTTAATACCTTCCCGATTTGAGTAATCAGGTCTGTGCCTAAATGGCACTTTTTCAGTTGTTTGGAAAAATTGCTGCCATCTTTACCCATCTCTTCTGCGAGCCAATTGACCGAGCGTTTTTGCAGTGCAAGTTGTTCTTTTATAAGGTCTCCGATGTGTATTTTCTTTTCTTCCATTTTTTTTAGTATTTTAAATTAGTGTATATCAATCAGTTGTAAAAAAAACAAAAAGCGAACTCACATTCGCCATCGTGGTCTTCAACTACCATAAGAACTAATGTAAGCCCACTTACGCAGGATTACACGTAATTCTTGTTCTTTTCTGAAATTGTTGAAGTTTTCGATGACAAGAAACAGCGTGAAACGCCTTTTATTTTTTCAATACAAAAGTAAAGTATTTTCTTGAAAAACAAAAAAATAAGTAAATTTGCAGAAAAAAAATTTATTAACTTATGGCAACAGGTACATTAACATTGCAGTATGATACTCATAATACTGTGGCTATCAGCATTATAGAAATGATAAAAAAAGTTGGTGTTTTTTCTATTAAAGAAGAAATCTCGCCTTATGATGCAGGTTTTGTGCGTGAAATTCAGCAAAGTCGCAAAAGTATGGGAAAGGTTATCAAAACCGACGATTTATGGAAGTAGAATACAAAGATAAAGCCTTAGCAGATAGGGAGTATTGGAAAGCAAAAGGTACGAATAAAATCAGAAAACGCATTATGTATTATAGTGGCAGTTGGCGGGTTGGGAATAAATATTGTTTCTGTCTTTTTTTTCAACACACAGATTCGGGTCGTCTCTATTGATTCTTGAAACTTCCTTTCCAAAAAAGAGTATCCATTTCATAATGACAGAAGTTGAATAATCACTATTTTCGCTGAAAATCACTACTTTACTCATAAATTTAAATTTAATTGAAATTTAGCAAATTTTACAGATATATAAATGGTAAAATTTTATTATTCAACAACTTAGAAATGCTTGACTTCTATTGTATCACCTCTTCCATTTACAATTATTTCTATATCGCCGGCTTTATGTGCAAATCTTATGTTTATCAATGAATCTCTTTTTTGTTGCATTGCGAGCGTGGGCATTCCTATTGACTTTCGGCGGACGTCCATATTCTGAAAATCTTTAACCTTATCTAATGAGTTACTGTATATGCCATATACGTATTTCAATTTTGCAGTATCACGTCTTTGATAACTGTCAATAAAATTTCCCAGTATAACAGGCTGGCATTCGCCTTTTCTAATAAATTCCAAAAGTTTAGGACGGAAATATGCTGTATCGGAAAAGTGCATCAACATAGTACTAATATCAACTTTAAATATAGTTTTATTTGACAAACCAACCAGTTTTTCATCAGGATAACCGTAATTATCAAAAATGTATTTTATTTTTTGTTCGTTAATGGAATCTGTTTCTTCCATCAATTTCCGGTTATATTGAGTTTTGTTTCGCACAGTTTGGTCAATTATACACATATCAGCAAGTTGGACAACTAAAGCAGTATCCACTTTTGAGTAAAAATTATTGTTTAGTTGCGATAAGTGTTGTTTGAATTTATTCCAGTCAATATTTTTTTCCAACTCTGCAAAATAACCTTCCCTTTCTATGTATTCAACAGTATAACCATAATCTCTCACAAGTTTTTCGATATATAATTTTGCTTCATCGTATTTGTTATGTTCTATTAACAAATCATATATTTACTGATTTCAGAATAAAGTCGTTGCTGTATCAAAGGGCACAACAATTTTGCTTCTGTTATTTTTTCAAAAGCCGTATTTCTGTCGCCAGACAAATAGGCAATATCTGCCTCGTAAATTAACTGATAATAACCGCTGCTAATATAGTCGCAATTACATTTTTTTACGTCAGGAGTAAATGCTATAGCAACTAATATGCAGAAAATAGCCGAGCATGCAAGTATTAACTTTTTCATAAACTAAAAAAATCAATAAAGATATTGAAAACGAACGCCAAAATATGTGATTTATTATATCTAAATAAAAGTCAATTCACATAAGCGCCAAACAAATTTTATGCTGTTTTTACAGGGTAATATTTTTCCTAGTCGCACAGTGCGTATAAATCGGCGCGTGGATTTACCAGCATTACGGGTACAGGTGATTTCATAATCGTTTTGCGCTCGTGCGGACCGAAAATCATGTCATCAAGTCCGTAAGTGCGCGATGCGCTGATTAGCAGCAAATCATACTGCTCATTTGTGGCGATTGCAACTGCCTCTTTTTCGAGTTTGAAACTGTCGGTTTTCCCTGTTACGACCCTGTAATCGAGTGAAAATTTGTCGAACAAAGTTGTCATTTTCTTTGCCGTAGTCCGCGCTTTCGAGCCATAGTCATTTGCTTGTAATACAGTGATTTGACTTGCAAAGAACCGCCCGAAAGCCGCCGCAAACTGCGATTTCTCTATCTCCTCTTCCAAAAAAGTTACGGGCACAAGAATTTTTTTCGGCTCTAACTTTTTGAAATCATTTTTCCAAAAGATATATGGAATACGCAAATCGCGGCAGGCGTTCAACTGCTTTTGCAATGTATTTATTTTATTTTCGGAAAGCAATATTAATAAAAGCGCAACGTCTTCGCGTTCACAAAATTCAGCGACATTTTCAACGTCTTCTGCTCGCAGACAGCGAAATTC
Organism: Prevotellaceae bacterium; assembly: GCA_031271005.1. Taxonomy (GTDB): domain Bacteria; phylum Bacteroidota; class Bacteroidia; order Bacteroidales; family Paludibacteraceae; genus WRGS01. The sequence goes on from JAISWT010000059.1 coordinate 4,506, forward strand.
TTTTTTGAATTTCGCTGCCAAAAGAATGCCCGTTTCCACAACAGGCATTCCGTTTTTTTCGTTATCTATTATCGTTGCAATCATTGCTCTTTCAGCCACTTATCAAGCCATTCAAAGAATGTGCGTTGCCACAAAATTCCGTTTTGCGGTTTTAGAACCCAATGATTTTCGTCCGGGAAAATGAGCATTTCGGCAGGCACGCCTCGAAGTATCGCAGCATTAAACGCCGCCATACCTTGCGATGCAAGAATGCGGTAGTCCTTTTCGCCGTGGATAACGAGAATGGGCGTGTCCCATTTGTCGACAAACAGATGCGGCGAGTTGGCATACGATTTTTGCGCAATGGTATTTTGCTTTTCCCAATATGCTCCGCCCAAATCCCAGTTAGCGAACCACATCTCTTCGGTTTCGAGGTAGTTCGTTTCGAGATTGAACATTCCGTCGTGTGCAATGAACGCCTTAAACCGCTTGTCGTGATGTCCGGCGAGCCAGTAAACAGAGAAGCCGCCATAACTTGCGCCCACGCAGCCAAGTTTGTCGTTGTCAACGTAACTTTCTTTTGCCAAGTCGTCAATTGCCGACAGATAATCTTTCATGTTCTGTCCGCCATAGTCGCCGCTGATTTGCTCCAGCCATTGCTGCCCAAAACCCGGCACGCCGCGTCTGTTGGGCGCAATAACAATGTACCCGTTTGCAGCCATTATTTGAAAGTTCCATCGGTAACTCCAAAACTGGCTGACCGTTGATTGCGGACCTCCTTCGCAAAATAGCAAAGTCGGGTATTTTTTAGCGGGGTCAAAGTCAGGCGGATAAATCACCCACGAGTGCAAGTCCTTGCCGTCTGTGGTTTTGCAAAAGCGCTCTCGCACTTCGCCGGTTTTCAGTTGCGTTAATAATTCTTTATTTTCAAAAGAGATTTCGGTCTCCGCGCCTGTAGTTTCGTTTATTGCGTAGATTTCATCGGGTTTTGACATCGACTGTTTTACGCCAATAAGCACGTTCTCGGCAGGAATTACGGCGTGATAATCGTGCTGTCCGCTGGTGGTTTGAGTAATTTTGTAGCGTGTGTGTTCGGTTTCGCCGCTCACTTCTTCCAACGAAACGTTGTAAATTTGCGTTGTTCCGTGCCAACTGCTGACAAAATAGATTGATTTACTGTTTTTTGCCCATGCCAAAGCGCCAACGCTTTGGTCGAGCCCGTTTATTAAATCCAATTTTTCGCCGGTTTCCAAGTTCATTACAAAAAGGCGATTTTTGTCTGCCTCGTATCCGTCCCGTTCCATGCTTTCCCACGCCAGATATTTTCCGTCCGGCGAAAACACGGGATTTTGGTCGTAGCCCATCATTCCCTCGGTCATGTTTTTTGTGGTTTTATTGGCAATATTATAAAGGTAGATGTCGGAATTTGTGGACAGCGCGTATTCTTTGCCCGTTTTTTTGCGGCAAGTGTACGCAATGGATTTGCTGTCGGGGCTCCACGCCAACTGTTCTATTCCTCCGAAGGGCTTCATCGGGCTTTCGTAAGGCTCTCCGTCAAGAATATCTGTATGATTTTTGAGTTTCCCTTCATACAAATCGGCAATAAACGGATGTGGCACGGTTTCGACCCATTCGTCCCAGTGTCTGTACATCAAATCATCAACAATTTTTCCTGTTGCCAGCGGCAAATCGGGATATTTGTCGGCTGTGCGCTCGCCATATTTCACGTCCTTGATGTACAAAATCTTGGTTTGGTCGGGCGCAAATGCGAAATCAGAAATTCCTTCCGGCTCTTCCGAAATCTGCTTTCGGCTATTGCCTTTGCTATCCATCGCCCAGAGTTGCGGGTCGCCGCTTTCGGCAGAGATAAAAGCGATATGCTCGCTGTCGCTCAGCCATTTAGCCGCGCCTTCGCGCTCGGCGGTTCTGGTGATTTGTTTCTTGTCCGAACCGTCAGTGTTCATCACAAAGAGTTCGGTGTTGCTTTTATTTTGCGCTATGCTGTAATAAGTTACGCTGTAAAGCACGCGCTTTCCGTCCGGCGACACGTCCACGCTGCCGATGCGCCCAAACGCCCACAGCGCTTCGGGCGTCATCAGTCCGTTTTCAACTTCGGGCAACTGCTTTTCTATCAACGCCTTATTGCTGGCATCCGACTTGTTCGCATCGCTCTTTTTGTCGCCGCACGCTGCCATTCCGGTCAGTGCTAAAATCATAATGGTTATTTTTATGCCTTTCATCTGTTATATTTTATAAATTTGGTATTAAGTATTTCAGTATTGAGTAATTAGAGTCCGTCCATAAACTATAAATATTTGATAATTAATTTGTTAGAGAGGGAAAAAAGTATTATCTTTACGGCATAAATTACACACTAAAAAAAGCAAGAGTATGAAGATGCAG
>JAISWT010000134.1 GCA_031271005.1 Prevotellaceae bacterium
GCAACCACGCTAATGGTCGCCTCTACTACAATGGGGCAACCTTATACTATTGGAGTTCTTCCTTTTCAGGGGTTAATGCCTATTACTCCGCCTCCTACAATGCTTTTGTTAATCCCGCGTCCAGTAACTTCCGCGGGTTCGGGTACGGGCTGCGCTGTATACGCAACAGTTAATTTGGGTATTTGAAAACTATTAGTTTGTTTTACAGGATTGCAGGATTTGCAGGATTAACAGGTTTTTATTTTGTTCTTCCCGTAAATCCTGTAATCTTGTTGATTTTATCTATTAAAGAACCCTCCTACAACAATGGAATATATCGAATAATAAACTGTTTTGAAAATGAACAAAAAAATATTCAGTTTAATCAGTGGCAAAATCAAAAAGACTGAAAACTCTTAAAAATTCATTGCGTCCCTTTGCGGTTATGTTTTTAACTGCAAAAGGACGCAATATTGATTTCTGAAAACTGATAACTGAAAACTGATTAAGACAGCGCTGCGATAGCCGAACCGATAAGATTAGGGTCAGCCATTTCGGGAATTACTGTTATTGTTACGCCTGCGGGCAACAGGGCGGCAAGTTCTTTTTCTACCAAGTCTTTGTAATTTGGCGTTTTCCAAAATACGCTGCCGTCGGCTGCCAGACAAATTTTCTTTATTGCAGGGTCTTGACATGCAAGCACTTGCGCTAATCCTGCCAGCGATGCCGCCACTAATTTAGCCGAGCGCTCGCAAATCCAGTGTGCAACCTGCACCTGCTCGTCAGAATAGTTGTCGGGATTTTGGTCTATCATATTCGACAGGTCTTCGCCGTCAAATTTGTACTTGATTTTGTCTGTCATAAATACCGTTTTGAAAATCTCGCCCAGATAGCCGCCCGAAATTGCCTTCTCAAAGCGGTGCTCGCCTTTGTTGTTTGTCATTGCATCTACCAGCCCGTCAACAATGGTGAGAAACGGCGGATTGAAATTGCCCGATTCGAGGTTCACAGGAATCAAACTTTCGTCTTTGTTGTTGAGTTTTTCAATCTTGTCCAGACGCATCAAACTTGCCATATTAGTGCCTGTGCCAACAATTAAGCCCGCATAAGAGTCATAACCGGTTTCGCTCAGCCCGCCAAAGAGACAGGCAACGGTGTCGTTTATAACTTTAATATTGGTAAAATTGGGCTTAATATCTTTATGGTTGTTCAGATACCTTACCAGCGTTTCTCCAACAGGTTTTTCTATCATATCGGGAATATCAATCTCTTTTGTCCAGCCAAGCAGAATGGCATCGCCGTTGAGCCGCGCCGCTGCAGGATACGAAAAACAGTATCCAATACTTGTTGTGCTTTCGTCCAGCAAAGTCAATTGGCTGATAATAGCAGCCATTTCGGCAAGCAAATCTTCCTGATTAAACCCTGCGGTTTCTTTGGCTGAAAGCGGCTTCTTTTTTACTTCCAAAATAGTGGGTTTCCCGCCTTTAAATTCCACAACAGCCGCGCGGAAATTTGTGCCGCCCCAGTCGAGCGCAAGCACTTTCCCGTCGGGAATTTCTTTTTGGGGAATAATGTGCGTAGGAATATCCAAAATTTCCGTGCCATCTTTCTTCAATCCGTCTTCAATTTTGGCTTGAAGCGAATCGGCAATTTTTTTCAACTCTTCGGTTGTCAGTGCAAAAATGTTATTTTTCATGTTATATTTTGTTAAAATTAAATTACTAAACTAAAAACCGTAACAGGCGGTTTTGGAAAAAATCATATTATTTAAGGCATACAGGTTTTCAAACGCATAAGTTTACTTAATGCAAACAAAATGACGTTCAACCTGAAACGGGCAATTTTTCAAGCCCCTTAATTGCAAATTCTATTCAACAGGAATATCTTTATTAACATTTTTGCTGCCTGACAAAGCGTAGAACAGCAGATAAGTTAGCCCTGCAAGCGGCAAAAGATATGAAATCATAAAGTTTTTACCTGTCCAATCCACAATTCCGTTTTGCAGCAGCGGCAAAATTCCACCGCCAACAACCATCATCATAAATATGCCCGATGCCTGTTTTACATATTTGCCAAGTCCTTCAACGGCAAGGTTGAAAATGCCGCCCCACATTACAGAGGTGCAAAGCCCCACTAAAACCAGAAACAGGCAACTTAGCGGCACCGCATTGTTGATAGCAAAAGCCCAGTTGGAGAACACAGGCATTGACACTACTTTGTAGCCCGGCACAAGTATTGCGGCGCAAACCAAAACCATAGCAATGCCCGAAGCCACCGAAAGTAACACCTTTGCAGATACTTTGGAGGCAATTCCTGCGCCTGCCAAACGCCCTATAAGCATTAGAAACCAATAAGTTGCGGCAACCGTACCTGCGGCGTCGGGCGCAAAGCCTTTATCTTCCAAAAAAAACTTCATCGTGCCGGGAATGCCCACCTCAACGCCAACATAGATGAAAATCCCCACCGCGCCAAGCACAAAGTGACGGAAATTCCACGCGCTGTATTTTGAATTGCGAGTTAAATCTTTCTCCAGAGGCGGTTCGGGGATATTGACAAAATAAAGTACAATACCAACCAACGCAAAAACCCCCATTGCGATGTAAAGCACAGGATTGATATTTGCAAATTCAGTTTTTTTGGTTATTTCGCCTATCAAAGCGCCCACCAGAATTGGCGCCAGAGTGCCGAGCAGCGAATTTAACGAGCCGCCGATTTGCAGCAGCACATTACCGCGTTTGCCTTCGCCGCCAATGGTGTTGAGCATCGGATTAACTACCGAATTGAGCATACACACGCACAAGCCCGACACAAATGCGCCAAGCAGATAGACTGCGAACGCTAAATGACCCGTGGGGAAGCCCGACAGAAATTGAATACCTACACCGACAAAACCGACTACGATTGCCGCGAGTGCGGTCTTTTTGTAGCCTATTTTTTCCAGCAGCCGTCCGGCAGGAATACCCATTACCAGATAAGCGGCAAAGTTCATCAGATTGCCCAGCATCCCAAGAAAATTGGAATCTTCGTATTGATTTTTCCAAATGGTGCCGGCTGGAGCGGCAAGGTTAGTAACAAAGCCAATCATTCCGAACAGAAGAATCATCATCAGAACCGGAATCCATGGAGTAGTTTTTTTTGTGTTTCCCATTTCTTATTTATTGAAATTTTTATTATTTTAAATTAAAAAACTCCGCAAATGTAAAAAAAAATTTGCAACAATAAAAAAATTGTTGCATTTTTTTTCATAAAAATTTTACTGCCGATTAACAAGCCTTTTTATTTTACAATTATTGGTGGAGTTTCACCTGTTTTCAGGTCAATACCACGGTCGTTTATCTGCTTGATAATGTTTGAACGGCGACTTAATTTTGTCAGTTCTGCCGAAACCGCGAGCAACTCGAACTTCAAATCCTTCAGTTCGGCGGTCATCTGAATCGATTTTTTCAACTGCTTTTCGCAATAATAGCGGTTGTCGATGTAAATAAACGTCAACCCTGCGATAAGCAGCAGCAGCAAATATTGTTTGCGAAAAAATTTCTTCAGAAAAATATTGCCGTTTAACAAGTCGTGTACCGAACTGGATTTCAAGTCGGAAAAATCTTCGCTGCCTTTTATTCGTTCTAATATTTCTCTTAAATTCATTGCCTTATTTGTTTTTGTGCGACAAAAATACTTAAATTTCCGTGCAAAAACAAATCAGTTATCAGCAGTTATTAGAGTGTAGTTATTAGATGTAGAACTCTAAACTTTAATCAATAACAACTACTGAAAAAAAATTTATGAAAAAAAACAAAAATTTATGAAAAAAATTTGCAGGGATAAAAAAAAGCAGTACCTTTGCATCGCTTTTAAAAAAGAGGGCGTTTAGCTCAGCTGGTTCAGAGCATTCCGTCTTAAAACGGAAGGGTCGACAGTTCGAGTCCATAAACACCCACAGTGGTCTAAAATTTTCGGGCGTTTAGCTCAGCTGGTTCAG
>JAISWT010000161.1 GCA_031271005.1 Prevotellaceae bacterium
TATTATGATAATCAGGTCATTAAGATGATTATTTTGCGCTCGGCACGGCTGCTGAACGTCAGATGCGAAGACAATGCAGCCGGCGAAATAGCAGGGCGCAGTCGCGGCACACCGCGAATTGCAAATGCGTTGCTGCGCCGAGTACGCGATTTCGCCCAGGTGAAAGGTAACGGATTTATCGACCTCGAAATAGCGAAATACGCACTCGAAGCCTTGAATATTGACAGATTCGGACTGGACGAAATAGACAACAAAATACTGACTACAATCATCGACAAGTTCAACGGCGGTCCCGTAGGGCTAACAACCATTGCTACAGCGCTGGGCGAAGATGCTGGCACGCTCGAAGAAGTTTATGAACCCTTCCTTATAAAAGAAGGTTTCTTGAAACGAACCCCGCGCGGACGCGAAGTTACAGAATTGGCATACAAGCATTTGGGAAGAGTAATATTCGGCAAAAAGGCAGAAGAATTGTTCTGACAACCTGACCGCAGCAGAAATATTTAAATTCATATCCCTGTATTATGCAGGGACATTTCATTTTAAATTTTTCCTCTTTTTCGTACATAAAATTTAAATATGTCAACCTTTTTCAATACTTTTGTAGCCGCAAACCGTAAATTGACAACCAAAATTTGTATTTTTTTTGTGTTTATCTTGCAACTGCTGTACAGCAACAATATCAGCACAATACAGGTAATTTTGGTTTGCCCTTATGTTTTGCCAGCCTTATCAGGCGACAAATATAATTTTTTTTATAAATAATTTTTAATTAGAACAGTTTAATGGAAACGTTTTTAATCAAAGCATTGCAACTTGTACTATCGCTTTCAATATTAGTGATTTTGCACGAATTTGGGCATTATTTTTTCTCACGCCTTTTCAAAGTCCGCGTAGATAAATATTACGTGTTTTTTCACCCGCTTTTTTCGCTTGCACGGTGGAAAAAGATTAACGGGAAATATAAATTCCGCTTTTTTTCGCGCAATGTTCCATCCAACGAGCGTCCTAAAAAAGATGCTTCGGGCAACGAAGTCAAAGACGAAAACGGCAAGCCCCAGATGGAGCAAATCCCGCTTGAAGAACTGCCCGAAGACGATTGGCGGCGGCATCCTGAATCCACAGAGTGGGGAATTGGTTGGGTGCCGCTTGGCGGCTACTGTAAAATTGCAGGTATGATTGACGAGTCCATGGACAAGACCGCGCTCAAGGCTCCGCCGCAGAAGTGGGAATTTCGCTCGCAATCGGTCTGGAAAAGATTTTTGATTATCGCAGGCGGAGTACTTGTTAATTTTTTACTCGCCTTTGCGTTGTATGCTGCCGTGCTTTTTACATGGGGACGCGAAGTTGTGCCGCCCGAAAACGCAACTTATGGATACAACTTCTCGCAGACAATGCTCAATATTGGCTTCAAAAACGGCGATAAAATTCTCAATATCAACGGACAAAAAGTGGAAGAGCAGCAAGATATTCTTGAGAAACTTTTGCTTGACGGAAACCGTGATGTTACTGTGATGCGCGGCGGCGAAACGCTCGAACTGCGAATGCCGCAGGACTTGGCGCAACAAATGATGCAAAATGCAGATGTGGGATTTGCTTCAATGAGATTCCCGTTTGTTATCGACTCGGTGTTTCCAAACACGAACGCTGCAAGGGCACATTTGATGAAAGGAGACAGCATTATTGCCGTAAATGGAAAGCAAATATCTTTATATCAAGATGTTACCAATGAGTTTTTGCAAAATAAAAACAAAGCGACCGTACTTTATTTTGCCCGAAACGGATATTTGTGCCGCACAACGGTTCTTGTAGATGCAAATGGTAGAATAGGCATTCTGCCAAAGGCGTACAACAATTTTTTGCAAACAGTTCAGCATAAATATAATCTGTTAGAATCAATCCCTGCCGGCTTCAATTACGGTATCGAAACGCTCACTTTTTATGTAAAACAATTCAAACTTGTATTCACAAAGGCAGGAGTGAAGCAGCTGGGAGGCTTTGGCACAATAGGAGGACTCTTCCCGCCCGTCTGGGATTGGCAATCGTTTTGGATGCTAACTGCCTTCCTGTCTATTATTCTGGCATTTATGAACTTCCTGCCTATTCCGGGACTTGACGGAGGATATGCACTCTTCCTGATTTACGAAGCGATAACAAGGCGCAAACCCTCCGACAAATTTATGGAATATGCAACAACAATCGGCTTTATGTTACTCCTGCTTTTACTTGTGTATGCCAATGGAAACGATTTGTTTAAATGGATAAGTAACTTGTTCGGACTGTAAAAATAAATTTTTAATGAAAAAAATAGCCGTCATAACTATGGCTCGCAATGACGAGTTCTTTCTAAATAAATGGATTACATATTACGGCGGGCAATTTGGCGAGGAAAATCTTTATATCTATCTTGATGGCGAAGACCAGCCCGTGCCTGCCCGCGCTCAACGGGCAAACGTTATTCACGTCAGGCGCATTGCAGAGCAGGTTGTAAAAGCAGAGAAACGGCGACTGGAATTTCTCTCAAAAAGAGCAGCCGAACTCCTGAACGATTACGATTTGATTATTGGGACAGATGCAGACGAATTTTTGGCTGTAGACCCCAATTGCGGAAAGAGTTTGGCAGAATATTTGAGCCGAAAGAAAATCACCTCTTCGCTCTCTGCCTTAGGCATAGATGTAGGGCAAAACACCAACTGCGAGCCGCAACTGACCGAAAACCAACTCTTTTTGCAGCAACGGACTTACGCATTCCTGTCGCCGCGCTACACAAAGCCATCTATCATTGCAAAACCGCTACGATGGGGGTCGGGATTTCACCGCATAAAAGGACATAATTTCAGAATTGATAAAAATATGTATCTTTTTCACTTCGGTTGCGTGGATTATCAAATGATTATGCAACGATTGAACGATAAGGACAGGATGGCAACAGGACGCGAGAAACATATTCGCAAACGTTTTCGCACTATCAACTATATCAGCAAAGAGAAAAAAATACGCACAGGCGACAGGTGGTTGAAAATTGCGCGAATATTCCAAACCGTTTTTCGCCCCGTGTACGCACTGAATAAACCCTCAATGGCACGATGGCGGCTTGTGGTAAAATTGCCCGAAAGATTCAAAAAAATTAATATCTGAAAAAAAACGCATTTCAGTTTTCAGTTTTCAGTTTTCAGAAAATACAGTTAAAATAGTTAGCAGTTATTAGAGTTTAGAGTTTAGAGTTTAGTTAGGAGTGGTTAGGAACTTTAATCAATTAGCAATTAGCAATTAGCAATTAGCAAATCGTAATTCGTAATTCGTAATTTTTAATTCGTAATTGAATTTTAATTCTCAATTCTCAATTCTCAATTCTCAATTCAAAAACATTCCTTCACTAACCACTAACCACTAACCACTAACCACTAACCACTAACCACTAAAAAAAAATCATAGAAGATGAAAAAATTAATTTCAGTAGTTGTTCCGTGCTACAATGGTGAGCAATATATTGAGAAATGTTTGGAAAATTTGCTGTCTCAAAGTTGCAAGTCGCTGGAAATCATTGTGATAGATGACGGTTCAAAAGACAATTCAGCAGCAATTGCGCGGCGATTTCCGGTGAAACTCATCTCGCAGGAAAATCGCGGACTCTCGGCTGCCCGCAATGCAGGAATGGATTGTGCTACAGGTGATTACATCCATTTTTTTGATGTAGATGACCGGATTAATAACACTTTTTTTGAAAATTTGCTTGCTGCAATAGTCCAAACTGATGCAGACATTGCCTGTAGCGGAATGATTAACGAACCGGCGCCGCGTAAAAATAGGATTTACAATAAAACAGAACTGCTGACAGATATAACCGCAAAACTCGAAAAAACAAATGTAGGACGTTGGGGTTATGTGTGGAGATATTTGTTTAAACTTGATTTCTTGAAAAAGCACGCACTGCGCTTTGAGCAAGGACGTTTTATAGAAGACCTGCCTTTTACATTGCCTGCCGTGTTTTTTGCCGAAAAATTGGTACTCGTGCCGGGCGCAGTATATTTTTACAGATTGCAGCAAAATTCAATCATGACCAACAACAATTTTGCGCACCGCAGAAAACGCTTCCGCGACTGGCAACACATCAAAAAATTCCGCAAAGAATTTGCAAACAAGCATAATTTTAGGATACCCGGAGTGCCAACAGTGGGATTTAAAGCATTAATTGTCAAATATTTCGGCTGAAAATGCGACATTTAATCGCTCACAGAACAGAACGCGCAAAAACACAGACCTCCAACTAAAAGGTAATTGATAATCCTTTTTGTCCGTAAATGTAGATTGTTTGTGAAAAAAGTTGTATTTTTGTGAACTGTTAAGTACGATTTTAAAAAATATTTGATTCTCAAAAAAAATAAAATTGAAAGTTGCCGCCATTGTGCGAATAAAAATCAGTGCATTGGCAGCGCAAAATAATTTATAACTGAAAAAAATGAAGATAAAGATTCTAATATTAACCACGCTTTTTGGCTGCCGGATGTTTTGCGCGGCGCAAAATAATTCCGAAAACACCGACACACAGAGCAAATTTGTGCTGTACAGCGTGTTCGCAAATTTTTTGCCCGACGGTTTTAACGTTCCCGGAATAGGCTTTGTAAATATTGCAAAAGGCAATCACGCAACAGCATACATAGGGTTTATCAATTACGCCGACAGTTTGACAGGCGCACAATTAGGTTTTGTAAATACCACAAAAAAATTAAATCACACCGCACAGGTTGGCTTCGTGAACACCAACCTCACAGGCAGGAACAGTAGGTTTGTGCAAACAGGATTCGTTAATTCCAACTTTTCGGTCAACAACAAAGGTGTGCAAACAGGCTTTGTCAATACCAATTTGGGAGGCTTGCAGGGTGCGCAAACAGGCTTTGTCAACACAAACACAGGCAGTTTGACAGGTGCGCAAACAGGCTTTGTCAACACCGGTTTGGGAGATTTTCAGGGTACGCAAATCGGATTTCTTAACATAAACACAGGCAAATTGAAGGGCTTG
>JAISWT010000169.1 GCA_031271005.1 Prevotellaceae bacterium
TGTTTGGGTCAGTTTTCGCCTCCCCAAAAACAGCGAACAGCAAATATACATCTTTTGACGTAGCGAAGAACTGCAAAATCCGAAAAAAATGATGACTTTATGGACGGACACTAATTAAGTAATTGAGTAGTTCAGTAACTGTTTTTTTTAGGGAACTCCTAAAAATTGCTTATTTGTCGTTGGACTTCATTTTCAAAATGCTCATTTACGTCAGTAAACTGCGCTTTTGAAAACTTGTCCGCCTAAAATAATCTAATTTTTAGAAATCCCCTTTATTTAATAATTGTTAATTGAATAAGTTTTTTTAAAATTTATACCCAAAATTCAGTCCCAGATAAGCAGGGTGCATTGGGAAAGTCATTGTTTTAAAGTTTTTCGGGAAAATGGAGTTAATCCCCCACGTAAAGTCAATCCCTGCAAAAAGATGTGTAAATGCTTTAAATTCAGTTCCTATCTGAATGCCATAGTTCCAATTGGCGAGGTTGTCCGACAAATTGTATGGCGTTTTTTCATCAATAATCATTTTTTCGCCCGTGGGGTCGCCCTCACGCAGGTAGCCATCGTCTACGAATCCCGAAAAATTGCCGTTTAGCAGGTACGAAATATATGGACCTAATTTAATTCCCCATCTGTTGTTAATTCGCCACACTGCCATGGCGGGCAGCGTGAGATAGGAGTTGTTGACAGTGGTTTCCACTCCGCCTGTCCACACTCCCGCAATTGCGCCATCGGCAACTGCAAGTTCCATTGTGTAGTTTTTGACCTGCGCATGCGTTTTCATTCCTTTCTGCTCCATCCGAAGCCCGAAACTCAACGCCCATCGGTCAGTGAAACTTTTCTGAATCTCTGCCTCTAACATAATGTTTAACAACGGATTATAGCCATCAATTTTTCTGATTTCGAGCGGAATCGGAACCGGGGCGGCGGCGCCAATGGACACGCCTGCTTTAAGTCTGTATTCTACTCCTGCCGCCAGCGAGCGCAAAATGCCCGGCGTATGGTCTTGAATTGCTTCGCTCTGCTGCGAGAATAATTTTATCTGACAAAAAAATAAAATCGTTATTAAAAAGATTATTTTGCTTTTCATTTGTTAATACTCTAATAAATACTCACTATTTTAAGATTGTATTTTCTGAAAACTGAAAACTGTTTTTAATTTGTATTTTACTAAACTCTAAACTCTAATAACTACTAACTATTTTTAATTTGTATTTTCTGAAAACTGAAAACTATTATGTTAATTATCAAATATTTGCACTTCATCAACGCACAGGGTACTGCCTGTTGCGCCTTCAAACAAATCGCCGTTCAAACTTGACGAAAACACTACCGTGAAATAATATTTACCAGCCTGCTGTTTTTCGGGGTCAAACGGGTTGCGCTCTTCAAATGGAATTTCAATATATTTGTAATTCTCTGATTCTATGTTGTTTACTTTAATATAATTAGCCTGCTCGGTACTCAATACGGCAATGCAGACTATTGAATTGTCACTCATAATATTTGTGCCGTTCAATTTTACGTGCTTGCCGTCATTGTCGGTTTTTGCTTCATAAAGTACGGCGTAGATGTTTGGGGCGTCCTGTTTTTGCAATTTATTTCCCTGCCTGTCTGTATATTCTGCTCCTGCTTTGTATTTGCAGCGCACAGCGAGTTTTGCGGGCTTATTTTGCGTTGTACGCACGCCAAACTGTGTGGCTTCGAGCGGCTTCGACATTGCAAGCGAGAGTTCAAAATTGCCTAAAAACAGATTTCCTGCGGCTAAGGGCATGTTTGCCATTGCGCCGAAATTGCCGGTAGAGCGGGTTACGAGTTTGGCTGCCGTTTGTCCCTCAACGGCAAAGGTCGGGTAAGTGGAAGGCGAGTCATTAGCAGAGGCGGTGAAGGCGAAACCGGCATTTCCGCTTGCCCAAACGTTGAACTTCACGTCGTTGATTAACTCGTAAAATTCGTGATACTTTTTGTGTCCACCGGTTTCTACTGTTTCATAATGCGAAAAGTCAAAAAATTTTATCTCCAAATTTGCCGGAAAAAACGAAATTGTATATGTTTTACTCCATTTTCCGTCTTCGGAAATGACCTTATATTGCTGCGGCTGACGGAAATCGCGGGCATCATCAGCATCAATAATTTTTGCGCCCTCAGTAAGTACAAACCGCAGCGAAAGGCGTTGCAACTGCTCTCCAAGTTGCGCCTTCTCTGCGAGCGAAACGGCAAGCGTGGGTATACGCACTGCGGTATTGGTAATGACAGGCTTGCCCACGAGCATATCAGGCGGCAAAATAACAGACAAAATATCCGCTTCGCTGTTGAGCAGCACATCGCGGGTGCAACCAAAAAGGCAAAAAACCGATAGAAAAAAGAATGTATATTTCATTACTAAAAAATCTGAAAACAAAGCGGATAAAACATAATAAATACCGTATCTGAAAACTATTATTTTTATTTTGAAATACAGGAATTATCTGATTATATTTTTTTAAATTTAATTTTGACATACAAAAGTATAATTTTTTTTTCAAAAAGTTGCTTCAAAGCACGAAAGACACGAAAAAATCTTTACTTTCCCGCTTTAGCGGTACAAGTTCATTGGGGCGAATACCATTCGCCCCTACGGGCGCATTGCGTACGGGCGTATGGCATACGCCCCCATTTTCATCAGGGCGAATGCCTTTATTCTAAAAAAACAATCCGTGTACTTCCGTGTTATCAGTAGCAAAATTAATTCGTGGCTATAACTGACAACTTATTTCTGAAAACTGACAACTTACCGTATCTTTAACTTCGGCAGTCTGCGATGTATCGCCAGCAAATATCTTCTGAATGGTTTTAACAGCAGCCACAGGCGGAAGTAAAGGTTCTCCCATCTGTTTGGCAGCATGGTTTTTTTTCGGTTTTTGCGAATGATTGCCACCGCAACAGCAACTATGTCTGCGCGTGTGGCGTTTTCGGCGCTGCGCGTGCCATCGCCCTGAATAACAATATTGTCGCCGTCAATTTTAACAATCCGATGAAGCAGATGACGCTCGTTGTATCGGAAAAGCACAATCTGTCCGACCGCAAGCGTTTTAGTATCAACGGGTGCAAGCACAACCGCATCGCGCCGGTTGTGCAAAAGCGGCATCATACTTCTACCCTTAACCGTGATGCTGACATTTTCCCCTGCTGAAATAATCTTTTCTATCTCGCTGAAAAACAATTCGTTATCAATTATTTTCATCTGTTTAAATTTTATTTTTTAAGGTCAGATGGAACTCACACGACAACATAATCATAAGCTTGTGTGTTTTGCTAATCGTGTTCGTTTCATAACACACCGTTCGCTTTTAAGGTTTCTACAACCAACTGCGCAGCGTCAGCATTTGGCAAACATTCAAGATGATAGACCGGAACTTTTTTCAAAATCTCCGAAAGGATTTCGTAGTTGCGGTCAGTGAAAATTTCGTCATCGAAATAATAAAATCGCGAAGAGCCCAGCAAAACAGTTACTGCTTCGTACAAAGTGAGTTTGCGAATTTTGTTGTATGCAGCCTGCTGCAACAGCACAAAAGCGGCAGTTTGCGTTGATTTGTTTTTGTAGCACGGAGTTTTGCCTGACCACGGCGAGCCCCACGTAAAAACCTTGCTGTCAGCAATTTGCACAAACGGAGCATCGTCATTTAGCAACTCCGCACCCGAAATATTATTGAGCCAGAGTTGCGAGTGGGTGCTTTTGCCCGTCCCCGATTTCCCCAGAAAAAGTAAGGATTTATCCTCGTAAATAATTGTAGATGAGTGGAACCCAAGCGTTTGCCTGTGCAAAAAGGCGAGGCAGCACGCCCAGCGCAACGAGTAATAAATCATCGAACCAATTTGATTTTGCCCCTGAAAATCAAAATTAGTCTCATAATGTTCGCCGTCTGTTTCATAAAATTCGCTGCGCAAAAAAGTCCCCTCTTTTTCCAATTTCCTGAAAAAACGCTTCCCCACTCTGTAAAAAGACGTTTCAATGCCTAAGTCGCTGTAGCTTGTGTTGAAAACAGAATCCTTAAAATCGGCAACCGGCGCAACGTGAACCGTCAAAAACGGAACGCCGTCCGAGTTTTCCGTCCTGAATTCCGACAAAATATTTTGAGTAAATCTGCTTTGGCAAATTCTACTGTCTATTGCCACAATAAAGCCGGCAATGGAAAAATATCTCATGTTTTATTTTTTAAAAAATTAAAATTTGTTTATGCAAACTTCGTAATTATATATTTTAATGATTTTGAATAAAAAAAATTAGCATAAAATAATAACCGGACAACTGTCTTTTGTTGGGCAAACGTGAAAATTTACCCCTACTGACAACTGAAAACTTTCAATTACAAACATTTGAATATCAGCCTTTTACCTTTTGTGCGTTCATCAAACGTTCCATTTTCGTAAACTTTGTGCCCGTTAACAAATGTAACTACAACTTTGTTAGTGAACTCGGTGTTTTCAAACGGCGACCAGCCGCATTTGTACAAAATATTTTCTTTGGTTACAGTCCATCTGCTATTCGGATTTATCAGTACCAAATCTGCGAAATAACCTTCGCGTATAAATCCGCGTTTTTCTATTCCGAAAAGCGTGGCGGGTGCGTGACACATCTTTTCTATCACTTTTTCTGCCGCAAAGTATCCGCGTTTTGCCAACTCCATCATCGCGACAAGCGAGTGCTGTACCGATGGAATACCGGAGGCGGCAGTCAGGCAGTCGCCCTGTTTTTCTGCCCAAAGATGAGGCGCATGGTCAGTTGATATTGTATCTATCTTATTTATATTCAAAGATTTAATCAATGCTTCTCTATCTTTTTCGCTCTTAATTGACGGATTACATTTTATTTTCGTTTCAAAATATTGATAGTCCTTGTCCGAAAACCAGAGATAATTAACGCAGGTTTCGGCAGTTATTTTCTTGTCAGTCAATGGGTTGGTATCAAAAATCTGCATTTCGCCTTCGGTGGAAAGATGCAGAATGTGAAGACGGCTGCCATATTTGTCGGCAAGTTCAGCCGCGCGCATCGATGACCGATAGCAAGCCTCAGCAGAACGAATGCGAGGGTGATATTCAATCGGAATATTGTTGCCAAACTTTTTTTTGTAAAACTCCATATTTTTATTGATTATCTGCTCATCTTCGCAATGCACAGCAATTAGCATCGGTATTTCGGCAAAAATGGCGTTCAAAGTTTTTTCGTTCTCAAGCAGCATATTGCCCGTGCTCGACCCCATAAATATTTTCACTGCGCATGCCTGATTAGGGCGTAACTTCTTTATTTCCAAAAGGTTATCGTTTGTAGCGCCAATATAAAAGGCGAAATTAGCGAGCGAATGTTCGGCTGCCAAATCATACTTTTGTTCCAATAAATCAGCAGTTATGGTTTGCGGTCGTGTATTGGGCATTTCCATGAACGAAGTAACGCCGCCGGCAACTGCCGCGCAACTCTCGGTGAAAATGTCGCCCTTGTGGGTCAGTCCCGGCTCACGAAAATGCACATGACTGTCAATAACTCCCGGTACAAGTTGCAGCCCGCAAGCATCGATGAACGAGCCACAGTCCGCAAAATTGTTTGCGCCCTCAAAAATGTGCGTAATTATCTCATTCTCAATAATAACAGAGCCAACAAAAGTACGATGCTCGTTGATTATTGTGGCGTTTTTTATTAAAAAAGGAGTTTGCATTTTTTTTCAAATATATTTAACCCAAAATCCGCGTTAGAAATTTTTATGCAAAATTAGCATTTTTTTATCAAATCTATTGTCAGTTCAAAAATTAGTTGTATTTTTGCCCGACCGTTCAGTCAACTAAATAAACAAAGAAAAGAAAAAAGGAAAACAAATTGTAAATAATTGAAAATTAAATATTTATATGCCAAGAACAAAAGAACAATACGAAAAAATCCGCAATGAAAAGCGTCAACTGATTAAACAGACAGCCCTTTCGCTTTTTGCCGACAAAGGCTATGATGCAACCTCTATTAGCGAGATTGCAAAGAAAGCGGGAATTAGCAAGGGGCTGATGTACAACTATTTCACGTCAAAAGAGGAGTTGCTGCAAATCATTTGGGATGATTTAGTAAGAGAATTTAC
>JAISWT010000199.1 GCA_031271005.1 Prevotellaceae bacterium
GAGGAAGAAATGTACGATGAACAAGCCCTGAAAGGGCGAAATCCGTGCAATGTGATTACGCCCCGTCAGGGCTTCGGGAATTGATGGGGATAGCACCTCAAAAAAAGATTTAGCCAAAAATAATTGGATTTGTGGAGTTAAGGCGCGAAGGGACAACAATCCTTTGCACCTGATTAAAAAAACTGTTTTTACGATAATTTTTTTTAAAATATATTGAAAATTAGCGTATTATATAAAAAAAAATTGTAATTTTGCACGCTGGAAATTTTTCAAAGTGAAAACCCGCATGTTTACTCCGCAGGGCGCTGATTTTTTTGCTCCCGCCAACAAACCAAATCGTACTCTGCACTGTTTTTTTTCGGAGAAACAGCAGAGTAAAGTTTAAAATTATTAGAAAATGAACAAAACGTTTTTTGCGCTACTTATTGCGCCGCTTTTTATGATTGGTTGTGAAAATAACAAGTTTTCGCTTGAGGGGACTTTGCAGGATACCGCAATGTTCAACGGGCGAACTGTTTATCTGAGCGACCTTGTGAATGATGAGTTCGCCCCTTTTGACAGCGCTGTTATCAGTAATGGAACTTTCTCAATATCAACAGTGTGCGACAGCGCTCGCGTTGCATTTCTCGCAATAGAAACAAGCCCCTACGATGCGCCTGTTGTTATCCCCTTCGTGTTTGAAAAAGGAAAAATGCAACTGCAAATTACAAATGACGCATTTATACTGGGTGGGACACCGCAAAATGATGTATTACAGCAATTTGCAGAACTTGAGACCGACCTCTGGCAAAAACTTGGCAATTATAAACTCCAATTGCAAACAGACTCAACAATGGCAGACAGCGCGCGGACAATGCTGTACAGCAACATGGAAGACCTTGTGAATCAGGAATATGCAGAAAAGTCATTTGAGTTGGTGAAGCAAAACGCGAACAAGCCGATTGGTACATACATCTTTCTCAACACATATTATTATTTCAAACCCGATATGATTGATGCGGTTTTGTCTTTAACAGACGACAAGACCAAACAATCCCCCAAAATTCAGAAAATTATGTCAAATAATGAATTAAGCAAGTCGCTGCAGTCGGGCGTAAATTACATTGATTTTGAATCCGTTACCCCTCAGGGCGATACGCTTGCACTGTCAGCCTTAGTTGGCAAAACCGATTATGTTTTGCTCGATTTTTGGGCGTCATGGTGCCCCGATTGCGTGGCAGCATTGCCAGCCTTGAAGCAGATTTACGAAAAGAACGCCGGACGGCTCGAAATCCTGAGCGTCTCACTTGACAGCGACCGCGAGAAGTGGCTCAAAAACGGTATCGAAAAGTTCGACTTGCGCTGGAAACACGTAAGCAACCTTGCCCGATGGGACGACAGCATTGCCCAAAGTTATGCAGTAAATTCCATTCCTGCAATGTATTTGATAGACAGGGAAGGCAAAATTGTAGCCTCGAAAGCAAGCTTGAGCGAAATAAGAGCCATACTTGCAGGAATAAAATGAAAAAAAGCAAAAAAAATCATACAAATATTTTGTAATCAATTAAAAAGATATAAATTTGCACTCCGAAAGGCAAAAAAAACTTAAAAAGAAAGAAGTTTAACCATATTAATAATTTATTAAAATGACAAAAGCAGATATTGTAAATGAAGTCGCCAGAAGGACAGGCGTAGACAAAGCCACTGTTGTCAGAACAATAGAGGCGTTTATGGATTCCGTTACAGGTTCGCTGGAAAAGAAAGAGAATGTGTATTTACGAGGCTTTGGTAGTTTTATTATCAAAGAACGCGCTCAAAAGACGGCGCGTAACATCTCCCGCAACACATCTATTGTTATTCCGGCTCACAGCATAGCGGCGTTCAAACCATCAAAAGGCTTGGCAAAAGCCATTAAGAGTAATTAATTTTAAATTTTAAAAAAAGAAGGATTTAGTAAAATGCCGAGTGGAAAAAAAAGAAAAAGACATAAGATGTCTACACACAAGCGTAAAAAACGTCTTCGCAAAAACAGACACAAGAAGAAATGAACGCTTGTAATTTAGCGACTTGTAAAGTAAAAAAACAAATGTAATGACGTTAAAATCTTTATATTTGTTTTTTTGCAGAGAAAAATAAATGGCAGATTTAAATACCTGTGTATCTGCTATTTAAACAAACAGGAGAAAAAAATCTGCGCACACAAACAGTTTGCAGATAAATATTTAATGTAAATCTTAAACAGAGAAAAAAGTGAATAGCGAATTAGTAGTAGATGTACGAACATCAGGAATTTCTATCGCGCTACTTGAGGAAAAAAGACTGGTAGAACTTAACGAGGAGGCAAGTACAGAGCAATTTTCGGTAGGTAATATCTATTTGGGAAGGGTAAAAAAAATCATGCCCGGACTCAATGCCGCGTTTGTAGATGTAGGTTACGACAAAGACGCTTTTCTGCATTATCTCGATTTAGGGTTGGATTTCAGAACCTTACAACAATTTACGGTACAGTTGCTTTCCGACCGCAAGCGCGTGCCTTCGATGGCAAAGATTAAGCCGCTTGGCGAACTGGACAAGCATGGGAGCATAACAGAGACTATCGCTTCGGGACAGGAAATACTGGTGCAAATAGCCAAAGAGCCTATTTCTACAAAGGGACCGCGCCTGACGGCAGAAGTGTCCATCGCAGGACGATATTTGATACTTATGCCGTTCTCCGACAAGGTCTCTGTGTCGTCAAAGATAAAAAGCAACGCCGAGCGGTCGCGCTTGCGACAACTAATTCAGAGCATCAAGCCCAAGGGATTTGGAGTTATAGTCAGAACATCGTCAGAAGACAGGAAGGTAGCCGAACTGGATGCCGAACTCAAAGCGCTGCTTAAACGATGGGAAGATTCGATAGCAAAAGTGCAGAAATCAAAAGGTGTAACCCTTATCCACGAAGAAATGGGACGGGCAGTAGGAATGATTAGAGACTTGTTTACTGTTGATTTTACAAATATCTATGTTAATGATACAGAGGTATTTAACGAGATAAAACAATATGTAGAACTCATTGCGCCCGAACAAAAAGACATAGTCAAACTGTATAAAGACGAGTTGCCAATCTTTGACAACTTTGGGATAACAAGGCAGATAAAGTCGTCTTTTGGCAAAACCATTTCGCTTAAAAGGGGCTCGTATCTGATAATAGAGCGCACCGAGGCGCTCTACAGTATTGACGTGAACAGCGGGAATCGCGTGATCTCAACAAATGGACAGGAAGACAGCGCTTTGGAAGTTAATCTGGCAGCCGCCGACGAAATTGCACGGCAACTGAGGCTGCGAGATATGGGAGGCATCATCGTTGTGGACTTTATAGACCTGCACAAAGCCGAAAGCCGCACCGCGCTGGTCAAGCGGATGCGCGAAAACATGGCAGATGACCGCGCAAGGCACAACATTTTGCCATTGAGCAAATTCGGGATTATGCAAATAACGCGACAAAGAGTGCGCCCGGCAACCGAAATATCAGTGGAAGAGACCTGCCCCGCATGCTTGGGAAAAGGAAAAATACGACCTTCAATACTTTTTACAGACCAACTGGAAAGTAAAATAGATTTGCTGGTCAACAGATTGAAAGTCAAGAAATTTGTATTGTATGTTCATCCTTACGTTGATGCGTACCTGTCAAAAGGATGGTTCTTTGCGACCATAAAAAAACAGTGGAAACGCAAATATGGACACAACGGGAAAATTCTGCCGTCAGAAAAACTGGGATTTTTGCAATACAAATTTTATGACCAACTGGGTACTGAAATCGACCTTATGGAAGAAGTAGAAAAAATTTCGTAACAAAAAAGTAATCAGAAGAAATTGATTACGGTGAATACAGAATAGCCCGAAAAAGTTTTAATAACGTTTTTCGGGCTATTTGTCATTCTGTTTTTCAATTCTCAATTCTCAATTTTATTGGGCAGGAGGCATTGTGCCCCTACATGCGCTTTCGATGCGTGGGATTATCTCTTTTCAGCAGATTCGCTTTTTTATTTTCCTTAAATAGTTTTTAAATATTTCAAAATCAAGATGGTACAGTTTCTTGAACATCTTAATTTTCCCCTTTTCAATCAGTGAAAAAAGGAGTTTCATATCCACGTCAGAAATTGTTTTTTTGAAAAGGGGCGTTAAGAGTTTCAAAGTTGGAGCAATTTCGTGCTCCAAATTATTGTTACACAAAGTATTAAATCCACCCAGCACAAACATCGCATTTTGTCGCTCGATAATTTTTTTGTATATTTTTTTATTTCCGAAAAAGGAAGTCAATTCGCTCATAATCAGCATTATATCTTTCACTCGCCTTGCTATTGTATCAAGGTTTGCGTTTTGAGTAATGCTTCCCTGCCTTATTCTGTAAAAATACAGGACGTCGGGTATAACTTTCACATTTTCGGCATAATAACAGCAAATGGGCGTGAAAAGATTATCTTCGTGAAAAATTCCTTTCTTAAAAAAGATATTATTTTGGAGCAAAAATTCCCTTTTGTATATTCGCAAAACAGTGCAAACGAAATGAAATTTTCGTGGTACAAGCGCGTATTTGTTGTAATACTTCCACCCGTTTATGTTCTCTTCGTACACGGGTTTATCCGGGATGTCAACAGTTCCGTCTTCGTAGAAACGCCTTCCGTTAAAGAATATAAAATCTTGGTTATCAATGTGTTTATCCAAAATTTCCAGTGTGTTTTCGGCTATATAGTCGTCACTGTCGAGCAAGACGATGTAGTCGCCTTTTGCCGAGCGAATGCCGGCGTTTCGGGCGGCGGAAAGTCCGCTGTTTTTTTGGGTAATCACTGAGAATTGCGAGTTGTGCGCTGCAAACCGGCGGACAATTTCAAGGCTGCTGTCTGTGGACCCGTCATTTACACAAATCGCCTCGAAGTCGCTGAACGTTTGATTAGCAACGCTTTGCAAACATTCAGACAAGTATTGTTCTACATTATAGACGGGTATTACGATTGAAAATTTCATTTGATTATGTTTTTTTAATTAGCAATTAGCAGTTAGCAATTAGTAGGGGCAAAAGATTTTTTGCCCGTACAGCAATTAGCAGTTAATTGTCTGCCTATTCTTTTATAAAGTTCGGCGCTATTGCGGTCGTCATCATTTTTATGGATTGCTTCAATGATGGTATATGCTTTAATTATGACAGAAGGATAAACGTTGGTTATATAATACTGTTTTCCTGTAAACAAGCATTGTCTTATCAGATTATCCAATAAATCCACAATTGCGTGAAGGATAACAGTTACTGTCTTTCGCGTTATACTGATTTTTTTTTGAAAGATATGTTTTATCCCAAAATTCTGTTTCCCATTTTCTATTAGAATAATATTCATGCGTTTATATTTTTTCCTGTTTTCTTTCAATGACAAATGGCAAAAGCGTGTTTAATTCATACTAGGCAAATTATATAATAGTTTTTCTTTCCTTTCTGAAAAAGCAGATATTTGTTATTAATCAAATTCTTTTCGGTTATCATCAATTCTGTTTGGGCTATTTTTTCTTTGTTTAAACTTACGCCGCCGCTTTGTACTGTTTTTCTGCATTCTCCTTTTGAGGAAAAAATCTGTGTTTTAACGGCTAACAGTTCAACGAGGTTGACCGGCAGTGAGTTTTTGGGTAGTTCAAACACCGGCACCCCATCAAAAACAGAGAGGAAGGTTTTTTCGTCAAGCGCTTCGAGCGCGTTGCGTGTGGAGTTTCCAAACAGGATTTGGCTTGCGTCAAGCGCTTTTTGGTATTCCTGTTCGCCGTGAACCATTGTTGTGATTTCCTTCGCCAAAAGTTTTTGCAGAGTACGCAGGTGGGGCGCGTTGGCGTGTTCTGCAACTGCTGCTTCAATCTCTTCTTTAGCAAGCATTGTGAAGATTTTAATGTATCGTTGGGCATCTTCGTCGCTGGTGTTCAGCCAAAACTGGTAGAATGAATAGGGCGAAGTGTAATTGGGGTCGAGCCAGATATTTCCCTGCTCTGTTTTTCCGAACTTTCCGCCGTCTGCTTTGGTAATCAGCGGACAGGTAAGCGCGAATGCTTCTCCGCCTTCCTTGCGCCGAATGAGTTCTGTGCCTGTGATGATGTTTCCCCACTGGTCGCTGCCGCCCATTTGCAGTTTGCAGTTTTTATGCTTGTACAGGTAAAGAAAATCAAAACCCTGTAATAGTTGATACGAAAATTCGGTGAACGACATTCCTTCGCCGTCTCCGCTCAGCCGTTTTTTGACAGAATCTTTCGCCATCATATAATTCACGGTGAGGTGTTTGCCAATGTCGCGGATGAAATTGAGGAAAGTATAATCTTTTGTCCAGTCGTAGTTATTTACAAGTTCGGCGGCGTTTGGCATGCGGCTGTCAAAATCCAGAAAGCGGGACAACTGCACTTTAATAGCATTTTGGTTGTGCCGCAAAGCGCTTTCGTCCAGCAGATTGCGTTCTGACGATTTCATAGACGGGTCGCCTATCATTCCCGTTGCGCCACCAATCAAAGCAATGGGACGGTGTCCGCACTGCTGAAAGTGCTTCAGCATCATTATACTCACCAGATGCCCGATGTGCAGAGAGTCGGCAGTGGGGTCAATGCCAACATAAGCGGAGGTTTGCTCTTTCAAAAGTTGTGCCTCCGTTCCGGGCATAATATCGTGTATCATACCGCGCCATTGCAGTTCTTCTACAAAATTTTTCATACTCTTTTCGTATTTAAGTTGTTATCAATGTTATATCTGAAATCGGCAGTTGAACAAAATGTATTTACTCATACTGTTTCTGTCAATTTTTTATTCAACTTTAGCAAGTTTATTAACTTGCTGATTTATAATAAAAAAAGCAGCATTTTATTTTGTTAAGTTACTGATTTTTAGTAACTTTGTGTTGTAAAAACAATAAAAAAATGCTACACGACAAAAGTACTAAAATTATTTCAGAACTTAAAAGTTATTTCAGTTCTAACGAAAAAATATTTCAAACTCTGTTTTCAGAATTGCGTTCTTTGAAAATTCCTGACAAATAGGCAGGAAACAGCGTGAAAATCAGTACTTTAAGTCAAAATATTTTTTTGCAAAATGGGCAGCAAAGGCGGAAACGACAGAACTGAACGCCAAAGAGCGTATATTTGCAAAAATTAAATAATGAAGAAGTGAAGGAATGAATTAACAATGAATAATTAATAATTAATAATGAAAAATCTAATAACTATTCATTTTTAATTTATTAATTATTAATTTCTTTGCGTTCTCCCGCTTTGGCGGGACAAGTTCTGTGTCTCTCTGTGAAAAATAAATTACACAGAGAAACACAAAAAACTTTTTCCATTACTCGCGCTTGGAGAACTCACTTTTTTCATCTAATTTTGCGTTTTCAGTATAAATATTTTTGTTTGAAAATATTGCGACAGAATTGAAAATTCAGGCAGTATATCCATTACTCATTTAAAATTTGAACTCATGAAAAAAATTATTCTTGTATTATTTTTGTTATCAGTCGGAATAATGCGGCTTTATTCGCTGCCGGGGGATACCACTGTTGTCCAAACTTTTTCCTTTGAGGACGGGCGGAATGACCGAATAGGCAGTTTTGAATTTCCCGACGGGAGCGTACAATACGAAAAAGTATTGATGTATTATACGCTTCGGTGCGACCCAAACAGAAATCCATCTACAGAGCCTGCCTGTGGAGAGTGGGATTATATATTTAATACGGAAATACTCGAACCGGCAGGCACAGACCCCGATAGCGGCAAAGAGATTTACCGGTCATGGAAACTGGGAACTTATGTTACTCCTTATGGCATTGGTATTGATTTAGGTACAGGATGGACATGGATTTATGATGTTTCCGATTATGTTCATCTGTTAAAAAATACCGTTATCATTCAAGACGGCAATTCTCAGGAATTACTGGATTTGAAATTTGTGTTCATAGAAGGAACGCCGCCCCGCGATCTTATTGAAATTAAGAAAATATGGGACAGCGAGTATTCGTTGCAGAACTTTGACAATATGGTTAAGGACACCACAATTCATTTAACGCAGAACGAAGTTCAGGTTAAATTGCGTACAACCCTTACCGGACACGGGTGGGACAATCCAACCAATTGCGCCGAGTTCTGTCCAAACATTCATTCGCTTAAAGTGAATGGAAATACCGTCCGCAGTTGGGATATTATACAGGGCTGCGCAAGCAATCCGCTTTATCCGCAAGGCGGCACATGGATGTTCGACCGCGCAGGATGGTGTCCAGGGATGCCCGGAACAACCAACGAATTTGAACTGACTGATTATATTACCAACAGTTCGATTAATTTTGATTACGATGTGGAGCAGGACGAATATGGAAGTTACCGTACATTTATATATCTGGTTACTTACGGGGCTATCAATCAAACAGATGACGCTGCCGCCGAAATGATTATTGCGCCAACGGACAATCCATTGCAATTGCGCTATAACCCCACCTGTGGCAACCCGATTGTTGTAATTAAAAATTTGGGATCCAATCCACTGAATACCGTTGATATTCATTACGGATTGAATAACGGAAGCGTTTATACTTACTCGTGGCAGGGCGATTTGGGCTTTTTGGAGAAAGATACGGTTGTGTTGCCGTATCCTGACTGGAACGAGGCAGGGGGAACAGGCGGCGAATTCTGGTTTGAACTTCTCAATCCGAACGGGAAAACGGATTTTACGCCTTACAACAACAAAATGAAATCTGCGTTTAAAACGGCTATGGTTATAAAAGCAAATGAATTACAGTTTTTTTTCAAAACAAATCATGCTCCCGAAGAAACAACATGGAAACTGTATGAGGCAAACGGCAATCTGCTGTATGAGAACCAGACAAACATGGCGGCTAACACAACTTATATCACACAGCTTGTTTTACCCGATGGCAGTTATAAACTTTGTCTGTACGACAGCGGAGACGACGGGCTGGCTTTTTGGGCTTATGGTACACAAGGGAGCGCTTATTTGCGAAAAAACACCTCGCCCAGCGCCTTATATAGGTTTGAACCTGAATTTGGCAGGTTTGCGCAGTTCCATTTTGCCATCAATAAATATTCAGATATTGAAACCCAAACAGATATTGTTAATGTGAAAACGTTTAATGTTTTTCCAAATCCTGCACATTCAGTTTTGTATCTGGATATGTCTGATATACACGGAAAAAACTTGCTGGCAGAAATATATGATATTTCAGGCAGAAAAGTTATGCAGACGCCTGCGCCGCAGTTGCAGGTAAACAAAATCGGCATAAACGATTTATCTTCAGGCGTTTATTTTATTTTAATTAAAGAAGAAAACCAACATATTGCTAAAAATAAATTCGTTGTTTATTGAGAAAACTCCTGAAAATTGATTATTTGATATTATTCTCCCACTTTGGCGGGACAATCTTTGCGCACTTTGCGAAGGGGTTGTCTCAAAAGTCAAAGTTTCTTTACCACAAAGGGCACAAAACTTGTCCCGCCAAAGCGGGAGTTTTTCACAAAGAACACAAAGCGCTGGTTTTCAACATCTATTCTTTGTGTTCTTTGTGGTAAAATTGAATTTTTGAGACAGCCCCAAAGTGCGCAAAGGGTTTTTGAGACAGCCTCATTTCTAAAATGTGTCCGGCGAGAAATAAGCCGTTTTTAGGAGTTCCCTATTAGGAGTTTCCCTTTTTTTCAATACTTATACAAAAACGTTATAGAGCCATTTGTTATTTCAAAAACTCCTTCACTTCTGCGTTAAACACTTCCGGTTTTTCAAACATCAGAAAATGTCCGCATTGGGGAATCATTACCAGTTTGCTGCCTGCAATGCGGCTGTGTCCGTTTTCGGCAATATCGCGGGTTTTGCCCGGATTGAGGTAGCGGTTGGGAATCAGGTTGTCGTTTTCGCCAAACAATATTAGCGTAGGCGTATTCAGGTCTTTCAGATAATCCAAAACGGGCTCGTCAACCATTCCTGCCACCGATTGCACCACCGCGTAGCAGTAGGGAACGAAGTCCTCTGCATTGCGCATTGCCATACGGTCGGAAATCATAAAATCGGCGTCTGCGGGCAGGCGGTAGAAGTTGGTAGCAAGGTTGTTTTGAATCGCCTCGCAGGTCGTAAGGCGCACGCCGTCGAGCGTCATCACGTCTCTAAACCACTGCCGCTGCCCTTTGTTGAAGTACTCGAACCCCGCAGGGGCGGCAAGAATCAGCCCGCTCACAAGTTCGGGATATTTCAGCGCAGCAGTAATGGCTATCTGTCCGCCCATCGAATGTCCGGCTATATATACGTTTTTCAGCCGCAGGGTTTGGGCAAGTTCATTTATCACAGAGGCGTAAAAGGTCATTGCGCCGGAGTGAGGCTCTTTGCTCGATTTTCCGTAGCCGGGCAGGTCTACAGCAATGCAGCGGTACGATTTTTTCAGTTCCGCCACGTTTTTATTCCACGCCTGCGAATAACTGCCGAGTCCGTGAATAAAAATGATGGTTTTGTCGCCATGTCCTTCATCAGAATAGGCAATGGTATAGCCGCCGGAGGGCAAAAACACTTTTTTTACCGCATCCTGGTATTGCAGTTGGTCGAAAGCAGATATTTTCGCAATCTTTTCGTAAGGGCTGCAACTCGCTGCAATCAAAGCGATTAGCATTATGTAAAATATATGTCGTTTCATTTTTTAATAAAATTTATTTTAATAATTAAAACAAAAGCCATTTAAACACCAGAAAGGCTGTCCATGGGCTTGTGGGGCGAGCATTTGGCAGTCCGTCTTCATTTACTTCCACGCCTTCGGGGGTAGTGTGGTCGGCTTCCCACCCGTTTACCGCGCTACTGTATGTGTTTTGGTTACTGTCGTAAAAGTTTCCGAGAAACATTTTAGCCGCGTGCAGTTCCACGCTCATATACGGTCCAAAATTGTAGCAGAGATTGCCGTTTATTTCGCTGCCGATAATGTTTCCGCCGCCTACAGGGGTGATTGGCGAGGCTGCAAACACGCCGCCAATTTTTCCGTTCAACCTGTTGGGAATAAAACTTTTAGAAACATTCACAGCGGCAAAAGCCATTCCGTAGCCCATATTTGAAATGTCGGCAACGGCAGGCGTGTAGCGGTTTACCACATTGCTGTGAGGCAACACAAGGTACGAGCCGGTGCCGACGGGGATTGCGCCCGGTCCGCCGTAGTAGTTGCCGGTTATCACTCCATTGAATTTGCCGTCTTTCAGCCCGTTGGCATCGCCTGAGGCATAGAGCAGGTCGAGCGAAACGCAATCGTTAAGCGTTTGTCCGTAACGGTACGAGCCGCGCAGGTTAGCGGCAAAGCCGAAAATATCGGTCGCTTTTTTCCAGTCTTTTGTTGACGGATTCTCTACCGTTGCAGTATCGCTGCGCCCTATATTCACATTTACAAAGCCGTTCAGTTGCCATTCGTCGAGCCAGTGTTCCGTATTGCGCCCGAAAAACGCGCCGAGCCACGCAATATCCGCTTTGTATTTTGCCGCTCCGTAACGGAATTGATATGTGCCCATTTGCCGCGCCCACGAACTGTTAAGCCCTTGTCCGAAAACCGAAATTCCGCCCTGTCCCGAAGCCCTGTCGGGCATATAATACACAGAGCCGCCTGCTTTCCACGCCCGCGATATGTCTTTTTCGCCAATAAGTTCAAAAAGCGAAACGTCATCGTTTTTTTGAATATAATTTTCGTAAAGTTTGTAGTACCCTGCACGCAGTCGGGCAAAGTCCCAGTCGTAGCGGGCATTCACGCCCACGCCGTCAGAGCCGAAATACATCAGCCTGTAGCCGGTTGTCAGCATTTTATCAACCATTGTTCTGTACGGATTGTAGGGCGTGTCGAACAGCCGTTGCAATCCGAGATTGATATACAGGCGCGGAACGGGATTTAACTCTATTTCAATGTTTTGCGTTTGCAAATTTACCTGGTCGGCAGAAAAAGCGCTGCCGAAATTGCCGCCTGTTCCATACGAGACGTCGCCCCAGGTCCAGTCAATCTCAAACGACATACGCAGTATTGCCTTGCCGTTGAAAAGATGCGGCTGATAGATAATAAACGGTATCAAACGCTGTTCCAAGTATGCGCTTGTTAATTGATTCGATGTTCGCGAAGTGTTTGACCCAAAAAGCCGCCCTACTACCTGCCCTTTCAATAAATCGTTTTTGGGATACATATTGGAGGTTACTGCCTGATTGATATAGTAAGCCAGAAACTGAAATTCTTTGTTTGCCTTCAACGGAATTTCTTTTGAAAACCAGGTAAACGAAGGAGCGCTTGTTTGCCCCGAAACGCCTTCCTGTGCCGCTATGGGCAGCGAAAACAATGCCGCGCTGAAAATTATAAGAAATTTTTTCATGGTTTTTCTTTTTTATTAAAATTAAAAAAAAGTCAGAGCCGCTAACGGAAACGGCTCTGACAAATTACAGCAGAATTATTTCTTTTCTACTCTCACAAACTTTTGAATGTTATCTGTGCCTAGACTGCCGCCCCCGGAACTGCCGAAACCTCCTTCGGGCGTAGGAGGTGCAGTACTCAAAGCAGGCGAAGTTTGAACGATTTCATACTTCATTGTGTAACCGTCTCCTTCTTTGGTAACTTCAAAAATTCCCTCGCTGGTAACAGTCGTTGCACCGCCGCCGCTTTGATTTACCACAATAGTCCAGATGTTGCCTGTGGTTGATTTTGCCTGCTGATAAGTTCCTGTAAGCACGTTACTTGTGCCGTCTTTATTGTATTGATTTACAATATATGTTTTATCAGCCTTAAAATTAGCCTCAAGTTTTTCAACCTGAAAATACATGGACAATAATGTCGCAACATTATCGCCTTCAGAAAGCCATTCGCCCACAATTCCGTCTTTTGCGGGGTCATAGACTGTCGTTTCATCATCTTTGTTGGGGTCATCGCTTTTGCAACTGTTCATAGTTGCCATTCCACACAGCAGCATCGCAGCCGCTAAAAATAAAACAAATTTTTTCATACTAAAAATTAAAATTAAAATTAAAAAATTATATTATCGAAAATTAAAATTATAAGAGAAGTTTAAATAGTTATTAGTTATTAGAGTTTAGAGTTTAGTGAAATACAATTAAATTTCACTAAATTGCTACTTGCTATTTGCTAATTACTAATTGCTAATTGCTATCTGCTATCTGCTATCTGCTAATTGCTATCTGCTAATTGCTAATTGCTAATTGCTAATTGTTTTCCCCCATCGTATCACGTTTGCGCCCCATGCATATCCAATACCTGCGGCAATCATCGCAACGACCGTTCCTTCTTGCAGTTTTCTCTGCTGTTGGGCAAGGTGCAGCAGCAGAATCTGGTCTAT
This sequence comes from Prevotellaceae bacterium, assembly GCA_031271005.1. Classification (GTDB taxonomy): domain Bacteria; phylum Bacteroidota; class Bacteroidia; order Bacteroidales; family Paludibacteraceae; genus WRGS01. The sequence continues at coordinate 13,324 of JAISWT010000199.1, forward strand.
TTGCCCTATATGCCCGTAATCTTCCGGATAAATGCTTTGCTCTTCGGTTAATCCGAGTTCGTTAAGCATATATTTGTACGAACTGCGCTTAAAATGCAGGCACGCCAAAAATCCGAGTTCGCTCCTGCTTATTTTCGCCTTCTCAAAAGCGCGGTCAATACAGCGAAACCAGTTGGGCATCGACACGGCGTTCAGGCGGTCTTTCATGTGCTTTTCGTTGAACAGCCGCAGGGACTTGTAGGCAACGTTCAGGTTCTCGGCATCTATCGGTTTGCAGGTTCCGCCATATTCCACGCCCGCATCGCGTGCCATAGAGCCGTCTGTAATAATGTGCGTTCCGAGCAGTATATTTGCAGGATAGCCGCGCTGCATAATCATTGCGCCGCCGCCGGCAGCGAGGTTGAACATAAACGAGACGCCCGAATCGCGGTAATCAATAAAGTCGCAGTTGCGGTAGCCGCCTGCTATCATCACTGTTTTGATGTTCGAGTCGGCTATCATCATATTTTTCGCTATTTCCATTGCGGCAACGGTGGTGCAGCATCGTTGCTGCAAATCAATAGCCCACGCATTTGCCGCGCCAATTTTTTCCTGAATATAAATGCCAGATGTTGTCAGCGGGTATTCTTTCCACTCCTCGCCTATGCAAAGTATTAAATCAATATCCAAAGGATTGATACCGGTGTTTTTCAGGCAGTCGAGGGCGGCTCGCGCGCCCATTTCCTGTGTTCCGTCTTCGACGGCGGGCATCGGTTTTTGGCGGATGCCGAGTTTCTCTATTATCGCCTGCTCTGTCCATACGCCGCCTGTGGCAGATGAAATGTCCGCCGCTGTCATTCGCTTTTCCGGAATATAAATTCCTGTTCCTACTATGCCTGTCGTTTCTTTCATTTTTTTAATAAATAAATAAATTACTGCCTACTGCCAATCCCGAACCCGATGCAATGAACAGCGCTTTGTCGCCGCGGTGGATTTGTCCGCTTTTCACGCCTTCGTGGAATGTCATCGGTACGCAAGCGGAGCCTGTGTAACCGTAATTGTCCATAATGAAATGCGCTTTCTCCTGCGGCTGCCCGATGGCGTCCATCACTTTTACAATTACCGAACGGTTGATTTGCGTAAAAATATAATGGTCTATTTTTTCGGGCTTTGTTCCGTATTTTTGTAAAATTTTTTCAATCACCATAGGCCACAGGCGCACATTGCGGTCGCCCGGCAATGGTTTTAAACTCAGCAGTCCGTGCGTTTTTTCGTCAAGCATTTTTTGCGAGAGCGGATTTTTTGCGCCGCCTGCGTAAATGCCGATATAGTCCCACTGCGTTCCGTCTGTAAGCATCTGAGAGCCAATGTATTCCGACCTTCCGCTGTTTTCATTTGCCGCCAGAACAAAGGCTGCTGCGCCGTCGGCAAAAATGGGGAACGAGAATTTGTCGTCGTTGTGAATAAATGCAGGCATATTGTACACCCCTGTTACAAGGGCGTATTTGATTTCGCTCTGCGTTGCCATTATCCGTGCTGCCGCGTCAAAAGCCATTGTAAAACTTGCGCATGAGGCAGAAATATCGAAACTTTGCGCCCACGTTTCCGCGCCCTGAATGCGTCCCTGCACCACTATTGCCGTTGCGGGCGAGATGTATTCGGGCGTATCCGTTCCCACAATGAAAAGCCCGACTTGGTCTGCCGAAATTCCCGCGTCGGCAAGCGCAGCAAGTGCGGCTTTGGTGGCAAAATCGGCGGCGCTTTCGTCAATTCCGCGCAACCGTGCTATATGGCGGCGGTAAATGCCTATCTTTTGCTCTATTTTGTCGCTGTCGAACTCAAGGGCAGTAAGACGCTTTAATTCAGCATTGTCAATCGGCTCGCCCGGTGCGTAAAGCCCTGTTCCTGCTATTTTTATAGGTAAATTCATTTACAATGGTTAATAATTAATTGCTAATTAATGATTTAAAAAATTACTAATTGCTATCTGCTGTACGGGCAAAAAATCTTTTGCCCCTACTAATTACTATCTGCTAATTACTATCTGCTAATTGCTAATTATCAAAGGTATCCTATTTCTGCTGCCTGTTTCCTTAATTCGTCTTGGAAATCCGGATGCGCTATTGAAATCAAAGCCTCTGTGCGTTCTTTTACTGTTAACCCGGTGAGGCGCACGCTTCCAAATTCTGTAACAACCCAATCGGTGTTGCTGCGGTGCAGGGTTACGCCTGTTCCTGCGGGTAGCATAGGCACAATTGTTGAAACCGTACCTCCTTTGGCTGTGGCGCGACAGGCAATAATTGATTTCCCTTTGCCGTCAATGCCTTCTATTGCGCCCATTGCGGTGTCGCTTTGTCCGCCTGTACCTGAATATTGCTGAGTGCCAATGCTTTCGCTCGCCACCTGCCCTGTAAAATCAATCATTATACAGGTGTTTACAGACACCATTTTTGCGTTTTTTTTCATTTCCGCAGGGTCGTTCACATAACTTCCGCGCAGAAATTCCACTGCTGCGTTATTGTTGAGCCACCGGTACAGTTTTTCGCTGCCCATAGCAAAGGTGCAAACAAACTTCCCTTTGTGAACGCTCTTTTTTTTGTTGGTAATCACGCCCATTTGGTAAAGTTCCATCATCGAATCGACCATCATTTCGGTATGTACGCCCAAATCCTTTTTGTCTTTGAGCATCAGCGCCGCCGCGTTTGGGATTTCGCCTATACCTAACTGAATGGTTGAGCCGTCTTCCACAAGCTCGGCAATATTTTTGCCAATCGCCATCGCCGTTTTGTCAATCACTGGTTCGGGCAGCGTGGGTGGCGTTTGCGAATATTCCACAAAATAACTGACATCGGAAATATGCACAATGGTATCGCCGAAGGTGCGTGGGGTTTTGTCATTGACTTCCAACAGCACAATTTCAGCATTTTCAAACACGTCTCGCTCGTAGGTTACGCCCAGCGACAGCGACACGAAGCCCTTTTCGTCTGGCGGCGTGCAGGTGGTAGCGAGCATATACGGGCGGCGCACCTTCATCCTGTCGGTGGCGGCGCGGTGCAGCATATTGGGGACATAAGTAACCGTCCCTGTTTTTTCCTTCAACGCCTGCCGCGAGCCGGGCGCGTGAAACCAACTGCAAAGTTCAAAATGCCCGCGCATTGCGGGTTTCATATAAAAATCATAAGGTTTCAGGGTTAAAACCGAAAAAACCTTTACATTTTGCACCCTTTCTTTTGCTAAATGAAACACCGACATACAACCCTGCGGTTCAGAGGCGCATTGCCCCACGATAACGTCCGTATCGCTTTTGAGCAAATTGGGCACCTGCTGCAAAGAGATAAGTTTTGACTGGTATATTTCGTTGATATTCATTTATTTATTGTTTTTTTTTACAAAATTTATGAACTGTTATTCCTGCCGCAACCGACAGCACGATTGCCGTTGAAGCGGCGATAGCAGGATTATGTACCTGTCCCTGCAAATAATTGTTCAGATAACCGAAGTTGGCAATGCCGCTGTTCACCATTGCAGGCAAAAGATAATACACTGAAAAATAGACAATTAACGCTGTAACAGAGCCTGTAATCGGCACTTTTAGCGACACATTTTTTACAAAAATTCCAAACAGAACAGGCGTAAAGATTATCGAAAAATAGGCATATACGCCATTTTGCGCAAAAATCGCCACGCTGTAACGCGGGTTGAGTTGCGTGCAGGAAATAAGAAACGCTACAATGCCCATTACGGCAATCACAACGCGGTTTATCGTAATGTATTTTTTGTCGTTTTTAATTTTTTTATTGAAAAGCGGCTTGATAATATCGGTTGTAATGGTTGTTCCTAAGGATTGAATCAGCCCTTCGACAGTGGAAAAGCCCGCGCTAATCAGTCCCAATGTTGCCACCAGCCCGATAATGAGCGCACCTGTGCCGCCCGCAAAAATGCTTACAACGTATTTTGAAATGTATTCGTCGTTGGGCAGCCCGTCAGGAAATTGCAGACGCGCATAAAAGCCCGCTACAACAACGAGAAAAAACAGCAGTTGCACTACTCCGCCTACAAGCAAATATTTGTTTACGTCGCTTTCTTTTTTGAGCAAAAGCGACTTTGTGATAATGTGCGGCTGGCACACAACTGCTATTCCCACAATGATTTGCGCAAAAGCAATTTCATAAAAATCGTGGAAAAACAAACTTGTCGGGTTGGCGGGCTTTACAAGCGCAGGATTTATGGCAAAAAGTTTGTCGAAAAAGCCCGCAAAGCCCTCGTTGAAAAATTTTATCCCTGAAAAAATCAGGATTACCGCTACCACTATCATTATTGACGCTTGAATGGCGTTGGTATACACCATCGAATTTGCGCCGCCAAACATCATATAACCAAATGTAAACACCGTCAGAGTCGCTAAAACCGCCAATTCGTTGGCGTTCAATGCGCTGGCAATCACTTTTGTCAATGCCACCAAAATCAGTACAATAAAGGTGATAAGCAGCGCCGACAAAAACGCGACAAACAGCGCGTAGCCCTTGCTGCCGTAACGGCTGCCCACCCATCCTGCAAGCGAGACGGCATTGACCGACTGCCCGAATTTGCGGAAACTTTTGGTAAGCGCCACAAACGAAGTAATGGTTGCAAGGGGGAAGAACACGCCGTAGGAAAGAAAAGCGCTCAGACCGTAGTTTGCCACGAAGCCCGGATTAAGCACAAAAGTAGCCGCACTTGTAGTAGCCGCCGCAAACGACAAGCCGACAAACACCGGCGAAAAATTCATATTTCCAACCGCATAGTCGCTGATGCTTTTGGTTTTCAACGCGCCGCGAATGACGAAAAACAAAACCACCGCCGCATACAGCCCAAAAAGCAGAGCCGCGCCTGTTATTTGAATTTGTGTTGCCATAACTGTCAGATTTTCGCTTTTCAGATTTTTCAGACAAATTCAAATATTCCGGACTGTCTGAAAATCTAATTGTCAGAATATCCCAATTAAACTGTCATTCCTCCGTCAACACTGATAGTTGCGCCGTTGATATACGCAGCATCGTTGCTTGCAAGGAAAGCATATACGGCGGCAATCTCTTCGGGCTGCCCCAAACGTTTCACAGGCACTTTGTCTTCCATCGCTTTGAGTACTTCCGGCGGCATTTTTTTAACCATATCGGTCAAAATAAAGCCGGGCGCAACGGCATTGACAGTTACGCCGCGTTTGCCCAGTTCTTTTGCCAGCGTCTTTGTCATTCCTATTAAGCCCGCTTTGGTGGCAACGTAGTTTGTTTGCCCGAAATTGCCGTACAGAGCCACCACTGATGATGCATTAACAATGCGTCCCCAGCCGTTTTCGGTCATCACTTCGGCAGCGCATTTGGCGCAGTTGAAAACGCCGGTGAGATTTACGTCAATCACTTGCTGCCACATTTCGGGGGTGAGTTTTTTCAGCGTGGAGTCGCGGGTAATCCCTGCGTTGTTGATAAGAATGTCGTATTTGCCAAACTGCTCTACGACACGTTTTGTAGCCGATTCTACTTCGGCAAACGAGGCGGTATTCACTTTCATAAAAGCAGATTTTCTGCCTTCTGACGCTATTTGGGCTGCGGTTTCTTCGCCTTTTTCGGCGTTCATATCCCAAATAACAACTACCGCGCCTTCACGCGCGAACCGCAACGCAGTGGCTTTTCCGATGCCATCGGCGCCGCCTGTGATGACGGCAACTTTGTGTTCTAATCTGTTCATTGATAAAATTTAAGGTAATAAAATAATTTTTTAAGAAAATTATAAAAAAACATAATATATTTTACAAAAATAAATTAAAGATATTTGCAAACAAAACTTTTATAAGAGAATTAACTTTTTTTAATAAATTAGTTTGAATAGTGAATAGTGAATAGTGAATAGTGAATAGTGAATAGTGAATAGTGAATAGTGAATAATAACTAAACTCTAAACTCTAATAACTATTCACCAAAACTGAGGTTTTTTCATCTAATTTTGCATTTCAAATGCAAATGCGGCAGGATGGGGGAGTGAAATAAAATACAAACTAATATAAATATATACGGTATGCAAAATTTTATTTTTGAAACATTAAATCTATCAGTTTCTAGTATCATTGGCTATGTATTGTGGCTATTGGTAGAGATTT
>JAISWT010000001.1 GCA_031271005.1 Prevotellaceae bacterium
TATTACAGTATAACAGCATTCAGTCAATCCGTCGTTACCCAGACCGGCGTCACAAGAGTGGTGGTTGATGCCGGTCACGGCGGACTTGATGCCGGAGCCGTAGGAAAATTCAGTAAAGAGAAAGACCTTAATTTAGATGTAGCGTTGCTGTTGGGCAAGTTTATCCGAGATTCCTGTCCCGGTGTGGAAGTGATTTATACCCGTAAAACGGACATTTTTATTCCGCTCAACGAACGCAGCGCCATCGCCAACAAGCACAATGCCCATCTTTTCATTTCCATCCACGCCAATTCTATTGACGCCAGCGCTTCAAGAAGAAAAGCGGTGAAAGGATCGGAAACATACGTGATGGGGCTCGACAAATCGGGCTCGAACATGGAGGTGGCCATGCGCGAAAACGCCGTCATCACTTACGAAGACAACTACGCCTCGAAATATGAAGGGTACGACCCGCGTTCGCCGGAATCATTTATTATTTTCTCACTTTTGCAGAATGCCCACCTTGAGCAAAGCCTTCAGATGGCCGCCCGCGTGCAGGAAGAATTTGGCGACCGGCCTATACCCAACCGCGGCGTAAAGCAGGCCGGTTTTTTGGTGTTGTGGCGCACAGCCATGCCGAGTATCCTGGTGGAAATGGGATACATTTCAAACGAACAGGAAGAAAAATTTTTAAATAAAAAAGAAACGAAAACAGCCATTGCACACGCTATTTTCAGGGCGTTCAAAAGTTACAAAAATTATTACGACCGTGAGCTCAAACTGGTGCAACACGACAATAAAAAAATACAAGCGTCCCTAAAAAACGACATACCGCCAACGCTGCACTACCGGATACAAATTAAGGCGTCAGCAAAAAAAATACCCCTTGATGCACCGGAATTTAAGGATTATGAAGAAGTGCAATGTATTCCTTTTAGCACCATATATAAATATACGGCCGGAAATTTTACTACCTTTGAGACCGCAACACGATATTGTGAGGAAGTCATACGCCTGAAAATTGCAGACGCCTTCGTAGTATGTGTGGAAAATGGCAAAATTGTACCGATAAAAAAATGAAAATTTATGAAAATTAGCCGCGAAGTCAAAATAGGTCTGTTTTTTTTAGCGATTGTGGTTGCTATATTCGGACTGTTGAATTTTTTAAAAGGGCAGGATATTTTTAAAAATACCAATACCTATTATGCCATCTATGAAAATGTAGAAGGGTTGTCGCCCAGTTCGCACATATTTTTAAAGGGACTTAAAATAGGCGCTGTGGAAAAAATTACTTTCGATGCAGCCAGTTTGAAGTTTGTTGTAAAAATAAATATCAATGATAAATATCATATTCCCAAAAATTCGGAGGCACAAATATTCAGCACCGATATTATGGGAAATAAAGCCATGCGGGTGGTATTCGGCGACAGCGATTATTTTCTGCATAGCGGCGACACGCTGGTTGCCGGTAATGTGCCCGAACTCATTACCGTGATTGCCGACGAACTGGTGCCGCTGAAACAAAAAGTGGATACCCTCGTCACGGCGCTGAACAAAACGGCGCAAGCGTTAAATACAATATTGAATGAAGAAACGCAGGAAAATTTAGTAACAGGCATTGCAAGTTTGCGAAAAACCTTATATAATTTGCAACAATTCAGCGCTGCGCTGGAAGACGAAAAAGGCAATATTAAAAGTATTGTGGAAAACATGAACAGCTTCATGGGCGCATTAAATGAAGGCAGCGATGACGTTACACGCACCCTGCACAATTTAGCCCTGCTGACCGACTCTTTACAGGCCGCCGACATAAAGGCTACGGTAGGAAATATAAATGCGCTCCTGTCTCAAGCCAACAACCCCGAAGGAAGCATCGGAAAATTGCTTCACGACGGAGACCTTTATAATAATGTATCAAAAACGATCGCGCATCTCGACAGTTTAATTATTGCAATTCAAAAAAATCCGAAAAAATATATCAAAATATCCGTCTTCTAATCTTTTTTTTTAAATTTTTCTTACTGATATTAAAGTCATTGTGTTTTTTTTGAATAAAACAATAGCATTTACTATTTTTTTTTAATTTTTTTTTCTACAATTTTGTACCGTCGAATTTACGATTAAATCAAACTTTAAATGATCATCTCCGAAACATCAAATAATGAGTATTACCAACAGGTATGGCATAATTGTTTGCGTGTTATAAAAGATAATATCCCCGCATCAAGTTTCCACACATGGTTTGAACCCATAGTGCCATTAAAACTTGCAAACAATGTATTAACGATTGAAGTTCCTACTTCCTTTTTTTACGAATATCTCGAAGAACATTTCATTGATTTGCTGAGTAGCGTCCTGCGTAAGGAATTAGGGCAAGAGGCGCAATTGGAATACAGCGTACGGGTGGTGGAAGGCGCCTCCACGGTTTATCCGCACCAAAGCCGGCCCGACTTAAAAAACAAAACCGTGCCTTTTCCGAACAACCATGCGGAAAAAGGGAATATTACAAATCCATTCGTAATTCCGGGACTAAAGCAACTGCAAATTGACCCGCAATTGAATCCCGACTATCATTTCGATAATTTTGTCGAAGGCGAATGTAACCGGTTGGCACGTACCGCCGGATTAACCATCGCCGAAAATCCCGGGAAAACGGCGTTTAATCCTTTGTTTATTTACGGCAATTCGGGACTGGGGAAGACACACCTTGCGCAGGCCATCGGAATTAAAGTAAAAGAACTATACCCCGAAAAAATTGTGTTGTATATCAACGCAAACCGCTTCCAAACACAATACATGGACACGGTGAACGTAAAAAATAAATATACGGATTTCCTGCACTTCTATCAAATGATTGACGTGCTGATCCTCGACGATGTGCATGAGTTTGCCGGCAAGGAAGGTACGCAAAATGTGTTCTTTCACATCTTTAACCACCTGCACCAATCGGGGAAACAATTGATCCTGACTTCCGACAAGCCACCGGTGGAACTTACAGGGCTGGAACAACGCCTGCTCTCGCGGTTCAAATGGGGATTATCGGCCGAGTTGTTAGTGCCCGATTACGAAACGCGCAAGGCCATTTTGCGCGACAAAATATATAACGACGGACTGGAACTTTCCGAGAATATTGTAGAATATATTGCCGGAAAAATCTCTACCAACATCCGTGAACTGGAAGGTGCGTTAGTGTCGCTACTCGCGCAAGCCACCTTAAATAAAAAAGCTATTACATTGGAACTTGCCGAAGCAATGACCGATAAATTAGTAAACAATAATCAACGCGAACTTTCAATAAGTGAAATACAAAAAGCCGTTTGTTCTTATTTCTGTATCACGCCCGAAAACCTGTTGTCGAAAACACGCAAGCGTGAAATCGTACAGGCGCGGCAAATTGCCATGTACCTGAGCCGCAGCATGACCAAGTCGTCGCTGTCGTCAATAGGCGCGCAAATTGGCGGAAAAGACCATGCCACCGT
>JAISWT010000011.1 GCA_031271005.1 Prevotellaceae bacterium
AAAGCCGCATTTCAGGAAAATAATGCTGATTTTGTGGAATTTTTGCAGGCAAAGGGCTTGAAAAACAAGGCAAAAGTCGTTGCCCAAAACATTAAAGACGGTTGCGAAACAGCCGCCGAGCAGGAAAAAACGTATCGTGCCGAAGTTCAATCGCACGAGGCATACAAAAAACTTTTACAGGAACAGCGAGAAAGACGCGCCGCGTTTTTGTCACGTTCCAAATAATAACAGATTTTAATAATTAAACAGCAGATAACACGGATTTAACGGATTTTGCCGATGAATCCGTGTTATTTGCATTCTAAAAAATTGTGCGACGGAGGGTGCGTAGCAGGAAAAAAATGAAAATCAGAAAAAATATATTATTGTTTTTGTTTGTGCAATTATTTGTTTTACAGATTGTTGCACAAGATTCTTTGCCGATTGCACAAGGCGATACGCTTGTAAAATCGGCAAAGCCCAAACACCGTTTTTGGCTCACTTCCGCCGAAATTTTGGGCAGCAATGCAGGCGTGTGGCTGTTTGATTTGTATGCGCTTAACGGCGAATATGCACATATAAATTGGCAAACGCTTAACAATAATTTTCTGCGCGGCTTTACTTGGGACACTGACCATTTTTCCACCAATCTGTTAGGACACCCTTATCAAGGCAGTTTGTACTACACCGCCGCCCGCTCAAACGGCTACGGCTATGCTGCCGCCGTTGCTTTTACCGCATTCGGCAGTTTGAATTGGGAAATGTTTATGGAAAATGAACGCCCTTCAATTAACGATATTTTCGCAACAACTGCGGGCGGAATTACCATTGGCGAAACGCTTTTTCGCCTGTCCGACCTGCTCGTTGATAACCGCACACGTGGCGGCAAACGTTTTGCGCGTGAGGCGGCTGTGTTTGTCATTTCGCCTGTGCGCGGACTCAATCGGCTTGTCAGTGGAAAAGCGTTTGTGGCGGAAACCGCAGCAGGCAGGGATTTTGGCTCGCCTGCGGTGGAAATGACCGTTTCCACAGGTGCAAGAATGTTGCAACTTTTTGACGATAAAACCGCGAGCGCGGGATTTACAGCAAACCTGTCGCTCGAATACGGCGAGCGATTTACAGACGAAAAGCAAAAACCGTTTGACTATTTTACGCTCAACGCGGGTGTAAACGTGCAGAAAAATCAGCCGTTTTTAAGCGAAATTACGCTTTCGGCGCGTATTTGGGCTAATAATCTGTTGTACAACAGTTTGGAATATTTGAATTGGGGCGTTTACAAGCATTATTATTACTACGATTCCGAAAAAATATCGTTCCGTTCCAAAAAAATGCCTTACCGCATTGGTGCGCCCGCCGCTTTTGGAGTGGGTTTTATGTATCAAAATGAACGCAGTAAAAATCTGACAATCAATTCTTTTTTGTATTTTAACGCGCTGATTTTAGGCGTTTCGTTAAGCGACCATTTCAAATTTGATGACCGCGATTACAATTTTGGCGACGGCTTTAACATTCACGCGGGCATTGATTTTAGACACAGAATGTTGCATCTTTCGCTGCGCAACGAAAGTTTTTTCATTTTTACACTGCAAGCTTATCCGCTCGACTTTGATTTTCAGCGCTATACACCCGCCGACCTCTTTGCGCAGGGCGACAATTCCAACGCCTTTATCAATCGCGCCACGCTGCAAATGAACGTTGCCCTTACGCCGCACCTCGTTTTCACCGCTCAATATGCAATTTTCAGCCGCTACACCCGCTACAAATACTTCGACAGCGTATTTTCGCAAGCAGGCGAGGCAAAAATTATGCTTGGGGTAAAGATATAAAAGCGAAATTGCAGTTAGTTCAAAGACGGCAGACGGAAAAAATATTTGAGTAGAAAATCAAAGTTTGAGAAAAAATCGTACCTTTGCAACCGAAATAAAATAGATTTTATATGCGAGAAATATCTGATTTATTGACCATTAAACAGGCAAGCGATTGGGCTACAAATTATCTCGAAAAATCCGTAACCTCCTCGAATATTACCTGTTTGATTCAATGAAGAAATTGAAATTGCCAAAAACGCATTTGGCACGGAAAAGAGCACATTCCGTTAGGAATGTATCTCTCGGTAGAAATGGCAATATTACCCCTGTTCCCCTGCATTCCGTTAGGAATGTATCCTAAACAATTACGATATATATAATTATGGCAAATACATTCACACAAATACATATTCACGCGGTGTTCGCCGTTCAAAATCGAACGGCGCAAATACAAAATTCGTGGCAAAAACGTTTGTATGAATACATTATCGCCATTATTCAGATGACAAAAATTTAAACCAAAAATCAAAATTATGCGACATTCCAAAATTAAATCCTAAATTTGCAGGCAAAAAAACAAAAACATAATTTAGCATATTTTTTTTATGGATAAAGAAAAAAAATTAGAAAAGCAGCAGCAAATTATCAATCTTACAAACGCTTTTTGCAGCGAGGTTTTAAAGGATGACGAATATGCAGCGCTTGCACAAAAAATGGTGCAAAAACTTGGGCGCAAACGCAATGTGCCGTTTGAAACAGGCAAAACGGAAATATGGGCGGCTGCCGTTATTCACGCCCTGGGCACAATTAATTTCCTCTTTGATAAATCGCTTCAACCTTACGCCAGTGTTGCGCAAATTAACGAGTATTTTGGCACAAAGCAAAGTACGGTTGGCAACAAATCGAAAGAAATTCGCGAAATGCTGAACCTTTCGTTCTGGGACAGCGAATTTTCAACCGCAACAATGGAAGACAGTAATCCGTTTGCCAAGTTTACAATGTCACCCGAAGGGCTTATTGTGTTTAAGTAATAATTTTAAAATTATTATTTAGCGGAATCTTTGCCTGCCTTCTTCAGCCTGAGGTACAGGTACGAGCCGAAAATCAGGAGCAGCGATGTTATATGTACATACTGCTTTGCCTGCGGGCTCACTTTGATGTCATCAAAGCCTGCGCTGTGCGAAGGTTTGATTATATTGGAATTTTTTCTTTGCAAACGTTTGCATGGAAAAACGAAATGAATTTAATATTTTGATAAGAATTTATAATAAATTTAACAATACTTTTGCGCCTGCATTTGTAAATGTTTTTTTTAAACTAAATTATTTTAAATTTTTAATTATGACAAGTATCTTATATGAAGAAGCCGCTGTTTAAAATGGTTGATGGCAGATAAAACAAAATGATTTGTTATAAACAAAATCCGAAACAGCAACGTCAACCGTGTATCAGACTTTATTCTGAAAAGAGTCTGAATATATACAAAACAAAAAACACTGATTTTTAGGGTTGGAAATCGGGACGGGTTGAAAAAAAGTTTTAGTTTTTAATTTTTAACTTAAATAAAAGATAATTAATATGAATAAATTTTTAAAACCATTTTTTTTAATAAATGCAGTAGCATTTTTGATGATAACATTTATATCTTGCAATAAGGATGAAAATGTTGTGTTAGATGACACGATAGTAACCGTAAATCCGGATGACTTGTTTGCGAAGAGCGAATTTAATCTTAATATGCGCGATTTTGCATTGGCGGTGAACGAGGTATATGCTCAAAATCAGTCATTTAGAAAAATTATCAAAGAAGAGGCTTTAGCAATGGTAGATGACGCTTTTGACGTATTATTAACGAGAGTTGTCAATAAACCTGTAACAGTTAGCGAAATTGAAAAAGCAAAATCGCCCTATTTAAAATCGGTTGCTCATACTGCAACGGTAAAAGACTTGCTTGAAAACGCTTTTCAATCGTCAGACAAAGCAATAGCAATAAAATCTCGTTTGAGTAAAGCAAAATCAGTAAATATCAATGCTTCGGTAATTGACTCATTAAACAAACAATATCCAGATTTACAGATTTCTATACCTGTTAATATTGATAAAGTAGATGAAAATTCAGACGAGCCGCTTGTTGTAACATTCGTACCTGAAGAATTTATAGACAATAAAACGCAATATCTTACAGCCTATAAAGGTGATCAAGTGTTTGCAATAGATGCTATAAATCCGCCCGACTATGCCGTTTTGGTTATCAATATGAATGAAAGGAATTTAGCCAATGCCGTTGAAATTGTTCCAATCGCACCGTCAAATTTAACAGGTACTTGTACTAATGGGGGAATTTCATTGCAATGGACTTGGACAAACGGAACATCGCGACCTTCACGAGAAGTTTCGCCTGTTTCTTATAAAGTTTGGAAAGCAATAGAGAATAGTGCTTATGTAGCAATAGCAGCAAGAACTGTTCTTCATTATGTTGATGTAAATATTGAAACAGGAGTTAATAATTTTTATTACGTTACTGCTGTGTTTGCAGACGGGCAGGAATCCGAATCTTCCAATATAATTCGTGTAACAGGTTGCGACAGACCTAATCCGCCAAAAACATTTAACGCAGTGCAACGCTCTTTAAACAGTGTGGAATTGGATTGGACTCTTGAAAATAATTTTAGCGGCACATCAGAATTGAATAAACAACTGATTGGAAGTAGGGAATACTCACTTGTCGGCTCTTTCCCATCAACAGGTGATAAAAGTTATTTTGATAATACTGTTTCTGGCGGACAAAAATTGAGATATAAACTTGAAAATAGAAATGTCAATGGGACTTCAAATGCTCTGTATGATATGGTATATGTTACATACAGAGACCCCTCGAAAGTTTCTAATGTTTATATCCATAAAATTCACAGCAATGGTGACAGCGAAAGTTGGCCAAATGGACCCCCCGAATACAGAATTAAAGTTTTAAATGTAAATTCAGCCAAACAAACCTTTGAGTTGCAACCTAATATTATTTGCGATTTTAGCGGAACGACTTTGTTTGGGTGGGACAGAACGCAAACATTTAATAAATTTGTAATACCATGGGACTCTGGCGAAAATGGTTTTTGGTACGATATGCTGACTTTTTATGTGATGGAACAGGACGTAGATGGCGATTGGCTTGAAACTGAATTTACTGCAAAATATAATTATAAAGACAGTATTGCAGGTACAGTGCCTTCTGAATATGGTGGTTCTGTCAAATTAAAGTTTGCGGACACTTCTGATGAAGTCATAGGAAATGCTTATTTAAGTTATTATCAAGAACCGACAGCAACCATTCATTACCCCAACGATGATTGCTGGATTTCCTTTAAAGAATAACCTGTTGAATCAGTCTGCCGCTTTGTTTGAGCAGAGCGGCAGGTTTTATAAATATAATTTACAATGAAACAGTATCTTATCTTTATTTTTTCTTTATTTTTGGGCTGTTCTGCTGTTGCCCAAAAACTTGAAAGTTATGTTCAATTCAGTTTGGGACATAGTCTTAATGAAAAAAACAGTTATATGTTGCAGGCAGAATACGGTAAGACATATAAATGGTTAGATGTAGGTTTGTCGCTGGATTACGAAAGCGCTTTTACCGCAGGTAGCAGCCACAGAGCGATAATTACCGTGCGTAACGATGGAAGTGCTGATTTCATCAAACCGCAAAAAGACTTTAGCAATACACTGTCTGTAAAATTAAGTTTGAATGCAAGAGTAGATTTAATCAAACTGTTTGTGAAAAACTCCAAACATTCATTCACAATTGGAGGCGGTTTGGGTTACAGGCTGCATCAATTAACCAACTGTAAATCAGAATATCTCAATTCCGATATAGATTATGCTCTTTCTTCGCAGACAGAATATGAATGGTTTGGTTCAATTCGCGCTTCGTATGAATACGCAATTACGCAAAAATTAAGGCTTGGCGCGTTTTTCTACGGAAGTGAAATCCCCGCACTGGGAATGTCAATCAGACGTAATTTTTAAATTTCCAAAATGAAACGGTGGGGCAAAACTTGTAAAAGTAAAGCCCCACCGTTTTTTTATTGGGCAATCGTAAAGATTGCCCCTACATTGTCAATTATTCACTTTCATTATGGGCGGCGTTCAATTCCTTACCACAAAACCATTGGGATAACGAGATTTATTTTAGAAGTCCCCTGTAAGAAAAAAAGATTTAGTCCATATTCTTGGAAACTGTTTTGATTTTTACCGTAAATAAAATTTAAAACGGTTTCTTATATTGCAAAAAGAATTATTACCTTTGCAAAAATTTTTTTAATAACATTATAACAAAAGAAAGGAATAGTATTATGTCAGTAAGTTATGTATTGGTAGAACATGGCAATCCGGCCAACCCAACTGCCCCCAAAAAGTTTTACGCACAGGCAAAGGCAAGCGGCGAACTCTCTTTTCGCCAATTGAGCAAGGAGATTGCCGAAGGCAGCACTACCGTGAGCGATACGGATGTGCTTGCCGTGCTTAATGACTTGACCAAAATTTTGCGGCGACATTTGGCAAATGGCGAGATTGTTCGTTTTGGCGATTTTGGGACATTTCAGGTAGCGCTCAAAAGCGATGGCGCAGAAACAGCCGACAAATTTCATCATTCGTTGATTAAAGCGTCAAAAGTTACATTCCGTGTAGGTATTGACCTGCGCGAAATGCTTGCAACATTGCAATATGAAAAGATGAAGTAAAAAGGTCTGAAACCTTTTGACGAAGAGCTTACTAAGCTTTTTTAAAAAGGTCTGAAACCTTTTGACGAAGAGCTTACTAAGCTTTTTTAAAAAGGTCTGAAACCTTTTGAAGAAGAGCTTACTAAGCTTTTTTAAAAAGGTCTGAAACCTTTTGAAGAAGATCTTATTAACCTTTTGGCTAAAAAATTGCTAATGAATTTTAAAACGATAACTGTCTATTATTAAAGAGACAGTTATCGTTTTGTTAAGAGAGGATTATCGTTTTGCGGATTAATCATAGATACAAAACAAATAACTTATATGAACTCCTGAATATGTTTTAACTGTGGATTTCTGGTATAATTATTAAATCCGTTTTTCTACCGTTTGAGACTTGAAGCGCCTGCTTCCTGTTTTGCCTTTCTCAATCGGAGGTACAGGTACGAGCCGAAAATCAGGAGCAGCGATGTTATATGTACATACTGCTTTGCCTGCGGGCTCACTTTGATGTCATCAAAGCCTGTGCTGTGCGGGCGTCCGCCTCTTCCCTGCGGTTTTGCCGCTTCTGCTGTTCGGTTGCTGTTGCCGCCCGACTGCCGTACTGCGTTCCTATCGGCGTGGTTGCCGCCGCTGCGCTCTGTTCGTTGCTGCAATCTCTGATTGTCAGCGCTGCCTGCCTCTGGCGCATCTGCCTTTGCTGCGGTCATCTCAACCGCAGGCATTGGCGCCTCTCTTTCTCTTGGATTCAACATTGCGCCTGCCTGTATGCCTATAGCGTGGATAAACAGCATTGCATACAACACATAAGCCCACTGCTGCAATTTCTTCCATTTGACATTTCCCATACGTTTCCTTACGGCGTCAAATGAAGTGATCCACAGCGGAATAAATATTGCCAGCATCAGGATGCCCAGCACAAAACTGAAACTTGTTATCCCTGCGCCCGGCGCGCCGGTTACTTTCGTGCCTGCCATATAGCCTTCGTTGTCGGTGAAAAACTTGAGAGCGTTAGGGAAGTTGTTCGTTACACGAATCAGAGAATGTGTCAATATTGGGAAGCCTGATAGGATGGACAACTCTTTGCGTATGCTGAGAAGTTTTTTTACAGTGGGATTTTTGGGATTTAATGCGCCTGTGTACATAATTATAACCAGCAACGGAAAGCCCAGCGTTCCCATGTGGATATAATCTCTGATGATGCCGCCAAGAAACGGAATGCGGTTGAAATTAAACATTTCTACCCCAAATAGTCTGACAATAAACGGAACAGCAACTAATGCAAACGGAATTGCAAACGCGATGTAATATACTGCCGCATACCGTTTTATTGATTTTGACAATAAAACTGCCAGCAAAGTTAAAACCGCCAGCGAAGCGAGCAGGGGCGCAAGGGTATAGAGAAATTGAATGAAATCGATGAATAACTTTATCATAACTTATATTAATGAATAATTATTAGAGTTTAGAGTTTAGTTATTAGAGTTTAGTTATTAGAGTTTAGAGTTAAGTTATTAGAGTTTAGAGTTTAGTTAATTATTAAATAGATTTATAATTTGCTAATTAATAGATATTTATAATAAATATTTTTGACATTTTGGACTTAACTTAACATTAGTTTTTATTCATTTTTAATAAAAGGATTAAACCTTAATTAGTGTCCGTCCATAAAGTCATCATTTTTTTCGGATTTTGCAGTTCTTCGCTACGTCAAAAGATGTATATTTGCTGTTCGCTGTTTTTGGGGAGGCGAAAACTGACCCAAACA
>JAISWT010000018.1 GCA_031271005.1 Prevotellaceae bacterium
TTTTTTGGGTGTCCCATTGAAAAAAAACAGGAAAAAGAGAAGAAATATGGGACGCAAGAAATTAGAACGTCTGTGTGCTGAACAAATCAATTCAATAATAAGAAAGAAACGTGTCAAAGCTAGGAACTGCCGGATATTTTTCATAGCGCCTCAAAAAAAGAATTAACCAAAATTCACATTCTTTTTAAAAATAAAAAAAAAGTATTATTTTTGCAAACGAGAGAAACAGGACAATTTCTATTTATTTATTTATGAAACGAACACGATTAACAAAACACACAAGGTTATGATTATGTTGTCGTGTGAGTTCCATCTGACCTTTAAAAATAAAATATAAACAGATGAAAAAAGCATTTCTAATAATGTGTATTTCAATAATTTATGTTATTGGGAATGCACAAGGCGACAAAAGTAACACCCTTGCCAGCCAACTTTTCAAAAATTTTCACGTCAATTGGACCACTTACAAAACCGATGATTATAAATGGAACCGTTTCGGCTTTGGGAGTGCATACGGACAGAGTTTTACCTTTGAAAAGGACCTGACCTGGAAAGTCGGCTGCGACATCGACTGGGCAAAATATACTCTCAACTATACCGGTAATATCCGCTACGTCAATCAAAAATCGAAGATGCGTACTGCCTCGTTGAGTTTCCCCCTGACTGTTAATTATAAGGCATACAGCACCTTCTGGACGGGAATTAACGTCTACAGCGGTCCCGTATATGAGCAAATCATATATCTTAACACATACAACTTCTTTGAGCCGAACCTTGTTAGCCGCGCACAGTTCGGGTGGACTGTTGGCACGAACTTTCGCTTTGGCGCAATTTTCAGCATACGGCTTGCATACGTTCATTATTTTACAGGAATGTTTGTAGACGGCACAATGACACGCTCAGGAGTGAGATTCTCTGTCGGCTTTTGAGAGTTTTCTGTTATCAGAATTTTGATTGTACAGAATTAACATATTATTCACTATTCACTATTCACTATTCACTAATCAAAAATCACAAAACAGATGAAAGCGGAAATAATCACAATAGGCGATGAAATACTTACAGGTCAAATTGTTGACACAAACTCGGTGTGGCTTGCAGCCGAGATGAACAAAGCGGGCTTTGAGCTAGTGCAAATCACTTCCATTGGCGACAGTAAAGAGCAGATTATCAGCGCTTTGGACTGCGCTTTTTCCCGCGCCGAAGCAGTACTGCTCACAGGCGGAATAGGACCTACCAAAGATGATATTACCAAGCAAACGCTCACCGAATATTTTGACACGCAACTAATTTTCAGCGATTCTGTTTATCAAAATATTTTGGAACTTTTCAGCGCCCGCAATTTGGTAATGAACGAACTTACAAAATCGCAGGCGCTTGTACCTGCAAGCGCGGTTATTTTTCAGAATCGAGCAGGCACAGCGCCGATAATGTGGTTTGAGAGAGGCGGAAAAGTTGCGGTTTCGATGCCGGGCGTGCCGTATGAAATGAAAAACGCTATGACTGCCGATGTTTTGCCTCGCTTGAAGCAACAGTTTAACAGTCAGGCAATTGTGCATAAGAATATACTTGTGGGCGGCATTCCCGAATCGCAGTTGGCATTGCAAATTGCCGAGTGGGAACAGGCTTTGCCCCCGAATATTCACCTTGCATATTTGCCACACTACGGAATAGTGCAACTGCGTTTGAGCGGGATTTCAGATGACACGCTTTCGTTGGAATTTGCTATAAATCAGAGAGTTGCCGCATTGACCTCAATTTTAGGGAAATCAATCATTGCTTTTGAGAACTTGCCTGTTGAGCAGATACTCAGCCGACAGTTGCGCGAGGCGGGCAAAACGCTTTCCGTTGCCGAGAGTTGCACCGGCGGCAATATTGCACACCGAATTACACTGCTCGCAGGCAGTTCCGATATTTTCAAAGGCGGAGTAATTGCTTATTCCAATGCGTTGAAAGTGAATTTTTTAGGAGTAGATTTTTCGGATATAGAAAATTTTGGCGCAGTAAGTCGGCAGGTAGTTGAGCAAATGGCGCAAGGCGTTTGCCTGCGAACAGATTCCGACTACGGCATTGCCACATCAGGTATAGCAGGACCGTCCGGCGGAACGCCCGACAAACCCGTTGGAACAGTTTGGATTGCCGTGTGCAACAGGCGCACAACCCTCAGCAAAATGTTCAGGTTTGGCAACCTGCGCGAGCAAAACATTGAACGCACTACGCAGATGGCTTTTTTGATGCTGAAAAATTTCATGGAAACAGAATAGCGTTTTTTTTGTGTGAAATTTAGAAAATTTCACACATTTTTCTTCCTGTTAAATTTTTGTAATATATTTTTATTTGTTTGTATATAAATTGGTAATTTAACGCTAACTTTGTGGCGTAAAATTACATTATTAACATTTTTGGAATGGTAGAAATGTATAACAAAGTCTTCGCTTTTTTGTGTAACTCCTTAATTTAAAATATTTATGAGCAATAAAAAACTTTTTGAAATTAGGAACATAAAACCACGTTCAATCACAATATGGGTTGTGTTGTTTTTCCTTTTAATTTGCATTCTTATTACGACTTGCGTTTCTAAAAAATCAGGTTTTCTGAAATTTCACGACAAAGAGCAGTACAAGCCGCTTAATGAACAGGCAAAAACGCTTAACGATTCAAAAGGAATGTACGCTAAAATCAATTTTATGCTTGCAGAGGCATTGAAAGAAAAAGAAGGTGGCTACTCAGTTGATAACCTTAATGCCACCGGCGACAGATTGAAATTTTACAGCCCTATGACTGCCGATTACTTGGTTGATAAGCAGGAAATTCGCTTGGATGGTTTTATACCGAAAGACAGTATTGAGGCACAGTTTTTTTACAACAGCGCTTTTAAGGGCTTGCTTGACAAACAAAAAGAGAATAGGAATATGCCGTATTTTAAAATAGAATGGGAAAAAGGGACAAATCCTGCAAAAATAAAATCTATAACTATTGACGAAACTGTTGGCAATATGGCTCTGCTAAATGATAAATGGCAGGGACAAATAACATTAGACGACCCCTTTTTGCAAATAGATACAAATGTGGTTTACTTGATAAAAGACAATATGCCGATACCGTTGTTTTCAAGCAATTTGCCACTAACAAATTTTACGACAAATCAATTTACAGATGGTGGACATTATACAATTCGCATTGCCCAATGGAACGAAAAACTCATTGCTGATTATGAACAGATTTACAAACGATTGAACAGGGGCAATAATTCAAGTCCGCTCGAAATCATATTTAATCAAAATCCTAATCCTAATAGCAGCATACAACGATTGATGTTTTTGAATACCGGAGAGCATATTTATTTAGCAAACTACAATTTATGGATTCAAATAGGTAATGATACCACTTGGATTAGAAACCAACGAAATAATATTGAACTGCCTAACTTTGAAAATGTATTAAAAATCACAGTAAAAAATAGCAGGGGAACTAATGCTGTCAATGCTACATTTTACATTGCAAAAAATCCGTTTTCAGTTGCCTCAAAGTTGGTAGCCGACAAACGCACGCATATCAATGAAAAATACTGCGACTTGTTTACTCAACAAGAAATATTGCATTTAGAAAGCAATATGAAACAAGCAGATGCAACAAATGTACATTTATCTTCTAACATTTTTCTTTCAAAAATACTGGAAGACGCCATTACTCAATATGTTGATAGTATTTCTTCAATCACTCGTTATCGTTGGAATGATAACGATGAAATTCAAATGAGCGTTTGTTTAATGGATATTGAAACAGGCGAAATAATTGCTGCCCCTTATTACTCTAACAGGTTTAAGGATAACAATTTAAATGAGATTGCGGAAGTGAAAAATTTCAATCTTGAAAACCACCATATCGGCAGTTCATTCAAACCATTGCTAACTTTTGCCGCTGCTGCAAAATATCCTAATTTAGAACATTTTATTCTAACAAATGCAAATTTTGTAGATAGCAATTATTGCACCTTACTTGGCTACACAACCCCCTCATACGGCGCTGATGATGATGGCAATGCAAAAGATCTTTTCTGGGCTGTGGGCAATTACCTGAACAGAAGTTATTTTTTAGGACATTCGCACGATAATTACCCCATTGCAATGACAATGCTTGCTCTAACAGAACCCCAAGACCAAAGAATATACAGTTTATTGCGAACACAAAATCGAGATCAAAATTGGAATGCACAAATAAACAATCTGTATAATCTGCTCGGAAATGAAGGTACTCATATCAAATATAATCCTCGGTTACCCGAAAAGGACAGAGTCATTTTTCTAAATGGGGAAAGAAATGCCGAACTCGGCAGTTCCTCATTTGCTTATTTGCTATCAAATTTGTATGATATTCAATCGGAAACACGTATTGACACTCTGTTTTATTCCGATAAAAAAGTTTGGCAAAAATTAGAGTTTAGAAATAGTTTATTTACCCTGTATCCCGACGAAGTTAATCTGCATTTAGACAAGATTGGGATAAATAATGATTTTCGCGATTTTCAAACAACAATTTTAGGAGAATACGAAAATAAATGGAATAATGTAAAACTTGCAGAAGCATATTCCCGCCTTTTGTCGAAAAGAGCAACAGATGCCTCTTTTATTGCAAACTCTGATGTGAGAAACTATCTTTTTGAGAATCCGCAAGCGCTTTTTAATAAAAACAGTAGTGATTTTCCTGCATTTACGTCTCAACAACAAATTGAAACTGCGTGGACTAATTTTATGCGAGATTGGCAAAATGCCGTTCAAGCAGGCGGAAAAGGAAATACTTTAACTCCTGCATACAATAGATTTAGTAATAGTTTTAGTAATGCCAATGAATTGGGAAATTATCATTTCTATTGCAAAACAGGAACACCGGACGAAACGCCAACTTCAAGTAAGTATATCAATGTGCCAGTAGATGGAGAAGGCAATCGCTATGTTTACAAAGATGAAGGCGTTTTTGTTTTTGGCATTACAAATACAGATACAGAACAGCCGCAAGGAATTGTCGGTGTAGTGTATATCAAACATATTTCAACAAAAAAAGGCGGCAAGGGCGTAGAATCTTCCACTGCCCGTGATTTCCTCACTGCCGACCTGTACAAAAAAATTATGTTTTACAATAAAACCCGTTTTGAGAGATGAAAAAGTTATTATTCATTATAGTTGGAATTACGTTGCTGCTTTCTTCCTGCAAAGAAGGCGGGTTGAGTCGCGATGCTTTTGTGCTTGATGTACAAACAGTTGCACTCGACGCAAATAATAGTATCTGGTTTGGCGGCAAACAAAAAAATATGGTCGGTTGCCACGATATAATAATTGATGCAATGCAGGATTCTGCTCTTGAAATACGCAGAACAGATAGCGGTTTTGTGTGGCATTTGCATAAACCCGCTTATGTGAAATTTGATGGTGTAAATAATCCTAATGCTGTTGATTACGATTCTATTTCTACAATCTCTGTTGCAGGAGTAACATTATCAAAAGAACAAATTGACAATAAACTTGATGAACAAAATCGTTTAAAAAAATTAGATGGTAAAAATTGGCGATACACTTCTTTGTCTGACATTATTAAAATAGTTGAAAATAGACGGAATCCGCAAATTGATTCTGTTAGGAGCCTGATTGCAATGACTAAAAAAGACAAAAAACTGATTTTATTAGACGAGGGCATAACAGTTACAAAAATTAACAGAACAACGATTGATTTTACAAACACAGGAACTATCAATAATAATACAGTAAAAATTGAATTTTTTCGCACTCTTCATTCTTCGTTTTTATCGCCAAAAGACAAAGAAAACTATTTGCATTGGAGCGATACTTGCTTTTCCGCTTCCGTAAAATCGTTCTACACGCCTTTTGGTGCAGATGAAATTACTGTGCAAGCAACAGACAGCAATACTTTGGTCTCTTTCAATAAAATTTTCCGGGCGGTAATTCCTAAAAAAACGATTGACAAAGTGTTTGCCGATAATGACGAAATTCCAATCTCTGTGCGGCAGTTAATTCACGCAAACACTTACAGCAACGAAGTTTATACAATGGATATGTCTAATTCCGCCTATTTGGAATTAGGTACAATAAATCCGAAAGAAGATTACAAGTTTACACCGTCAGAGCAAAATACATTTTTGAAAGATGGAAAATTTGAAAGTTATAATATAGCGGACGGAACATTTTGGAAAGGATGTTTGTCGTTGGTGTTGGTGTTTTTGTTGGGAATGTTAGTAATTATCTTTGTAACAAGATACGAATATATAAGTGATAATAATAATCCTGACAATGACCGTTTTAGATGGTATTTCGCGGTGTTGTATTGCATTTTGTTTTTGCTGTGTATCGGTAGAATATTTATCGGTTACAACCTTTCATTTACACAACCGTTTGTCAGTTATGCATTTCCAACAGCCGTAATTGTTTCGCCTTTACTTATGCTCGGCGTATTGATGTTTTGGGTAGTATTTTGGGGAATGGACTTTGGATTTGAGAATATTTTATTGCTAAAAGACAGGAAAAAATGGTATTATCGCTTGTTATACGTTCCAATAGTTGCACTATTTTTAGTTGCAATATGGATTATTTCAGAGTGTTGTCTATCTGATATTTTTGCGTTTTATTGGAATGATTTTGATTGGTTTTCTTTTATATGGTGGGTTAGCGTAAAAAATGTTTCTGTAAATGTTTTGACTATAAAATTACTAATTATTGCTGCTTGCGTTTTATCTGTATTATTGCTTGTAAGGAAAGAAATTAGTTATAAGAAACAGCGCTGCAAAGAGTGGTTGCCTGCAAATTTCACACAGTGGGGAATTATATTTATTTTAATTATCTCTATTTCGTTCTTGTTTATGGGAACTGCTTCTTATTCTGCAGGATTGTTGTCTATTGCTCTTTTGTTGTTTTGGTTTTTGGGAAAATTTATAGAAACGCAGTTAGAAAAATCATTTAAACATAGAATTGTAAAATGGTTGCTTTCTCTTATTCCTATCACTTTTGTTGCTGCTGTTGCTTTTGGAAAAAGCGATTCCGGTTACATAATAAATTTACCGCTTTTCCCAATCATTATGGTTATAGCGCTTGCATTTTTATATCATTTTTATGGCGTTAAAATTGCCAAATCAATAGGTAGGCGTGAGCGAATTAAAAATACAATTAAAAGTTTATTAATTATTTTCTTGTTAGCTGGTGGGATTGTAATATATGCTTTTGTTATTTCAAAAAATTACGATCCGTTTTCTTCGGATAGATTAACCGAGCGTTCAGTCGCATATTTTGAATTTTCAACAATTCAAGAAAAAGGTGTTAGAATTTCGGAAGAAAGAGGACAGTTTTTTGCAATTTTAGCCAAGTACGCTTATCCGTCTGAATATGACTGTTACGAGCCGATACATTCGGGCATTTCAAACTATATCGACCCTGTGGTAGAAAACGATTTGAGTGTGCCGTTTGGCTTGATTTTTCAGTTTGGGGCAAAATATTGGTGGTTGTCGTGGTTAATACTTGGGGGATTATGGCTTGCATTATGTTTCTTTGTATTGAAAATGTCAATAATACCGCAAAAGGAAACAGCAAACAGCGACAAAGACCCTAAAATTTATTTTTCAAAGTATGGAATGATTCGGATTTTTTGTATGTCAGTTCTCGTTAGTTCAGGCGTGTGGTTGATACTTTCGTATTATGGCGTTGTGCCATTTACAGGGCGGTTGATTTTTGGTTTGGGACAGGATTCTATTGCCGAAGTGTTTGAAACGTTGTTTTTATTTGCATTTATGGGATTAATTGGTAAAACTCAAAATAATTAAAATGAAACAAGAAACAAAAGATATGATAGAACAGTTTTTTAAATTTCTCGGAAAATTCCTGCTTACACACCTGATTTGGATTGTGCCTGTAAGCGTGTTGATATTGTGCTATAAACCGGCGCTTTATCCGGTTATAATTTTGCCGTTTTTAATAACATTCGTTTTTTTGTCGTGGGAGAAGCATAAAAAGGATACCAAAGAAAAAGAGTGGAATGTGCATAAATTGTCAAAACCGCTTGCAGCTGTGTATTACGGAGTAATTCTGCTTTTTTTGACATTGACAATGTTTGCCACTTACTTTGGAATGTCGAAAGTGTTTGCATTGGAACAGGACGGTTTTTGGGTGGCAGCAGGTATTTCGTTTGGTGTGCCTTTGGCGCTTTTCGTCATTATTTTATTTACAAAAGCACGAAAAACGCCTCACTTCTTTATATCCGCATGTGTATTGTATGTGCTGTTTGACGGATTAGTAGCATTACCATTTAATTTTCTGTTTTTCTACGACCATTTAACCAAATGCGAAAGAGTAGAAAAATCAGAAGAATATTTCGGAACTGTGATTGACAATTGCGATTCTATTATTGCACCAAAAGTGAAACAATGGACTTCTCGTTATGAAAGTTTGACAGATACAACTTTTTATAAAGACATAAATAATCAAAAACTATCACAAGCGACTAGTCAAGTAACAGCACAAACTAATCTGATAGAGTTCTCTAAAAACCAAGGCGTATATACAGAAGAAGAGGCTAAGGCAATGAAAAAACAAGTCGGAAACACTGCAATAAAATCGATAGGCAACAATACAAAAGAATCAAAAGAACAAACGGAAAAAGGGAAAAAAGAGGCAAAAGATTCAATGGATTTTTATAATGCTTTAGACACATTATTGATAAGATGTAAGAATATACAAAACCAGATTGCAAACACGAGCAAATTAGACGAAAAAATACCAAAAGTGGATTCCATACGAACTTTATTAAGTGATATTTGTAACGGCAGTAATTCCACTTTTTTAAAATCC
This sequence comes from Prevotellaceae bacterium, assembly GCA_031271005.1. Lineage (GTDB taxonomy): Bacteria > Bacteroidota > Bacteroidia > Bacteroidales > Paludibacteraceae > WRGS01. The sequence goes on from JAISWT010000018.1 coordinate 8,847, forward strand.
AAAGCAAAATCATTGAGAGCCGCAAAGCAATCGTCAATAAATTCTGTAAAAACATTATACGAATGGATTTTTGATATTATCAAAGGCAATATCAAAAAAGATATGACTGTCATTATGAGTTTTTCTATTTCTGTGGTTATTGATATTTTGCCTCTGTTGTTAAGTTTATTATTTATAATGTACAAACGCAATGATTAAACGCCTGATAAATAAATGGTTCTATCCGTTTAATAGGATTTTTGAAGTTGTGGTAGTAAGTGAAAATGAAACTTACTGCGAAAACTTCAAAAATATGCTGTGCGGTTTTTTTGAAAAAAAGGAAATACGGCGATTCGGGATAGAACATTTTGAATATGACGGTGAAAACAATTTTTTTGAACTTATTATGGAAGATTTTTCTGCTATTAAATTCAAATTGATATGCCAAACTTTACCAAATGGCGAATGGCACAATGCTGTTATTGACGGCGATATTTTTATTCCTGTTTTTTGTTTGGACAAACACAAAGATTATGAATACAACTGTTTGCCGCACGAAATAGACAGTTTTCTCGGCAAAATCAATCAAAAAAGTAAAAATGCAATTGTTGCTTTAATGAATATAGAAAAAATGTACGATGCTGATTTTTCAGACATTAGCCATTTTGAAAAGTCAATCAATAAAATATACCGGCATTTGTGCGAGAATAGCACATTGGACAAAAAGAATACTGAACTTTCTGATTGCGGACACAAAATTTTAACCCCCATAATCGCAGTTTTTCAACGACATATAAACGATAACGGTTATAAAGCACATTCGCTTTGCAATTTTTTCAATTCGGATATTTCTTACGGAAAAGACGAATTTATGTGTAATTTCCTGATGCACTTACTTTCATTCGATAAATTAAATCATTATAAATATATCTTTAACTCATAAAATTATTTTATTATGAACACAATAGAAAATGTAGATTCCAAAGTAAGAACAATCAATCCATTAAAAAATTGGTGGCAACGACTCTGTCAGCCAGAAGTAATTCAAATCGGCGTTGGCGGCACAACCTCTTGCGGAAAAACAGTGCTGATAGATGCAATGTTTGGCATTTTAGACGTAGAAATGGTGCCAGATTATTTGCCAAACGAACCATTTAAAAATAATCGTTCACTAAACTGTGATAATGATATTTTTAACGGTAGTTACTTTACTTACGAAAAATTGAGAAAAGAAGTAACAAATAAATTTCACGAAGATAATCAAACACAAGACGACGGCAGTTGGAATTTTAAGACCTATTGGGCGAATTTAAAATGTAAAAGAAAAAAACGAATTCTTCTAATTCGCAATCTACCGGGTGAAATGTTTGATGATTATTTTTCCGAGGCACAAGGCGCTGCTAAAACAAATACAGACACAAATATTTTTCTCGATGGAATTTTTGATAACTTTTTGGGGTGCAATACGAAAATTAAAAAGGTCTTGTCTGATATTTTCACGCTTCGTGCTTATGGCAACAAAACGAAACAAAAAATTGATGATATAAAAACGGAGTTTTTTGATTATATAGAACAAACTTACCCTTCGATTTATAACAAACGGAAAACGGATTTTGATGTTAATACTGGAAGTATTCCAAAACATTTTTGTGCATATTTGTTTTATAAAAGTTCTCAAATAAATGTATTGTGTTTCAAAAGTTCAAATACAACCAATATTGAAAAGACGCAAAATACTAATATGAATAATGCAAAAGGGATTAAATGTTTCACGCAATTTGATACTTTATTGAAAAACGAAAACAGTATACTGTTTGGCAACAATAAAAATTATGACAAATATGCCGAAATTATGAGCAGTATATACAGCGATATTAAAAACAAAGAAGATAAGATTATTGATAAAAACAAGTGGGAAAACAAAGGAATAAAAGAGGAAAACAATTCTTTTTATTTGGCTTCTGTAAATTATTATCTGTCAGAAGATAAGTTCTATTATTTTTTACAAGACAAAACGAAAACAAACAAATGGGATATTCCAATAAATTGTCACCGCACTTCACTCGGCGTGTTTGAACTTGTTTATTATATTCTATCACAATGTGGCATAAGATTGAAAAAAAGTAAATTGGATGATGTAAAATACAATGAGTTTCTAAAAAAAACGGGTGAAAAATGAACGACAGAATATATACCGTAATAGTGGGCGCATTAAGCGAGTTTCGAGGATTTGGTGGAATAATTGCTTCCAACAATAACTTTTACAATGACAATGCGTTGATTCAAAACTTTGGCAATTTTGACAAATGGTTTGAATTGAGTTATGAAGGATATTCTGACATAAAGTTGCCTCAAAGTTTCTTTTTCCCTGCTGATTTAGGTGGTGATTCTTATTATTTTGCCATAAGAGCAAAAAAGCAATATACAGAATTTCTGGCACAAAACAGGTCGTATGATAGAAGAGAATATTTTTTCTTTGATTTTGAAGCAGGGTACAACAATCTTGATTTTGCCCAATCGCTTCCCGAAATGAAACAATATGCGGAAAAACAGTACGGCACAGAGCCAACACCCAAAATCAAAAAACACAAATATAATCCGGATAAACAGATTTCCAATGCTGTTTTGTCGCAGTTATTACGACGCGAACAAATCAAAATAACGGCAAACGAAAAAACAAACGAAAAAATAATAAATGCCATTAGCGCTTTCCCTGCTTGTTATAAAAAATATTTGGGTTTTGGTTTTAATGTCAAAGACGACGATTTTTCAAACAGCCGTTTGCATATATTTTCAATATTAGACGGCGCTATTGATATTGAAACTATTAAGCAAACAAAGGTTGCTGACGATTTAAAAAAATGTGCAGAGTTTTTGCTGTCCAATAAAGATTTGTATCCCGACACCGAACTCCAACTCTTGCAAACTCCACTTACAAAAGACGCTCTTTACACGTTGCTTGATTATCATAAACTGCATTATCAACTTGATAATAATGTAGTTTTAGAAACAGAAGAAAAATTTAAAATTGATTTGAAAAAATATGTATCAGATTTAAAAGCGAAAAAAGAAGACAAATACATAAAAGAACGTTTTTTGAAAATCAAAAAGTTTGCCTATAGTAATAAATGGCTTGATTTATTTAAATCTATTGAAGTTGATGATGCCCAAACAAAGAAAATGCAAGCGGAGTTAGAAAAAAAAATAAGAGACATAACCATTGAAACGATAGAAAAAACAGAATTAACTTCAAAAGACCAAGCATTTGCTCTATTAAAAGAGAATCCGTCAGAGAAAAAGAAAATAAAAATCGTAAATTATTGCGAACCGGATTATTTGTTTGATAAAATCGAAAATTATCTTGATGACCCTATAATTTGCAAAGCAATAAAAGATTTGCTCGAAAAAGCAACGCTCGAAACAAAATTGAAGTGGAAGAAAAAATATCCAAACTGTTTTCAAACAATATTTATTTCTGTAACAGAAACAGACAATCTCACGGAATTTTCAAACGTCTGCACCGCATTTGAGAACTGCTATCTTGCTGAATATAAAAACATTGTCAAAACATTTGTACAGGATTCAATCAATTTGAGCGGCGACAGAGAATTGAAGTTTTATCAAAAGGCGTTTAAAACGGCAAAAAAATGCGGGTTCAAAATAACCGTCAAAAATCCGTCAACAAACTTGTTTGAATATTACAAATTATTTAAAAACAATGCGGCACAGACTGAAAATGATATTTTAGATACCATTGCGGACTCTTACATTCAAAATGATTTTCCAAAAACGGTTACAACTGTTTTGGATTTTGCCAAAGATAATAAAGATTTTGTAGAAAAACACAAACCTGCAATTATTGTAAAACTCGTAGAATTAAGCAATTTCGAAAAATATAATTGGTTTGTGGCTTTTTTGAAAGAAAAAGAAAATGTCTTTTTGCAAGACGACAACAAACTTTGTGAAAGTTTTAGTTACATTGAAAAATTAGACAAAAAGCAATGTTTTGAACTGAACGACATAAAACATAAAACCAAAAAAATACCGCCTCATTTGGCAACCTTAATTGATAATATTATTGATAACAATATTAAAAAAATAGAAATGACTAAAAGAAATAATAAACAGGATAAACCGAAAGGCAAAAATTCTGAACAGCAAAAAACGCAAGAATTTGACATTAAATCACAAAAAAGAGTTGGCAACATCATTGAATACTCTACCAAACGAGTAAAAGTAGTTGCTGCAATTTTCTTTGCGCTTTTTGTCGGCGTTATGGCATTGTGCATTGTGCAATTTGCCACAAAAACACCTGCTACGAACAAAAACATAAAAGCAGGTGAAAACAACACAGTTGCAGCCGTTGATTCGCTGCAGTATCTCAAAAACGAAGTGCAGAAATTGGAACAATACATTGACTTGTTAATAAATCTGCAACCATACCCAAACGACACTTTGAGTAAATCAGATCTTGCTAAACTGTGGAACAAAGATAATAAATCTGATTCTGTCGCACTTGGATTGCCTGTTGATTCTGTCGTGAAAATTATTTTTACAAAAAATCCAAAAGATATAAAATTGCACTACAAACAAAAGGCGGGATATTATGAAAAAATGTTAATAAAGCAAAATCCAAATTGTTTTGATGTAAATTCGGTATTAAAAGACAGTATAAAACTTGTACCAAGTTACAAAGCAAAATAAAATATAATAAAATATAATATCAGTTAAATTATTGTATAACAATTAAATAAAAATCATTGTGAAAAAAGAAAATTTTAAAAATCAGTTTTATAACCTTTGCGTTTAAAAGTCTTTTTCGGAAATATGGATTTTTTCAAAATAAATCCTGCGCCCTTCAGAATTTGAAATTCCACGTTATGGACGGGATAAATCTGAAAAGAGAAATCTGGTATGCTTTGGATTGTGTGGGGTCGTTCTCGGCTGTTTCAAAAGAAATGATGTACGGATTTTCCCGTCCGTAGGCGTTGTACAGCCCAAATGCGAGTTCGGAAGTGATTTTTTTTGTTTTTTTGAGCAGCAGTGTTGCGCCAATGTCAAGGCGGTGGTACGCGGGCATGCGGTAGCCGTTGCGCTCGGAATAGTAGGGGTACACTACGCCGTCAATTTCGTATTTGCCTGAGGGATATGTTACGGCATTGCCCGTGTAATAGACCCAGGTTGCCGACAATGACCATTTCTTGTTCAGTTCGTACATCAGTACTATCGAAACGTCATGCGTGCGGTCCTGATAAGCATTGTACCATACTCCATTATTGATGCCCTCAATGCGCTTTTCCGATTTAGAGAGCGTGTAGGCGAGCCACCCTGTTAGCCGTCCGCTTGTTTTTTTTACCAAAAATTCAATCCCATACGCGCGACCTTCGCCCGCAAGTATTTCTGTTTCCGGCGCTTCGGTTGTCGAAAAATTGGCATTGTCAATAAAATCAAGGATATTTTTCATTCGTCGGTAATAGGTTTCAACGCTGATTTCGTACATGTTTTTATTAACGTTCCGAAAATAGCCGAGCGAAAACTGGTCGCCAATTTGCGGCTTGATATTGTTGGAGCTCATTGCCCAACGGTCATACGGCGAACTGCTTACAACATACGAAAGCAAGTGCATATTTTGAGACGAGCGCATGTAAGAGGCTTTAACAGAGGACATTTCGGTAACTTTATAAGAAAATGAAAGGCGCGGTTCGATATTAAAATAAGTCTTTACAATTTCCGTTGTTTTCGGGTAATGGAGTGTATCGGTAATATTGCGGTTCTCATTGAGAATATAAAAATCGCTGCCGCCCAGAGCAGCAAAGCCCGAAAAGCGAATGCCATACAGCAATTCCAGTCGCTCGCCTGCTTTCCACTGATTTTGCGCATAAATACCGACATCAACCCCGCGGCGGCTCATCAGCGCGCGCCTTATCTCCGACATCTCTGCACGTCCGGGATTGACAGTGTGATGAACGCCATTGATACCAAAAATCCACGTTGAATTAAGAGTTGGAATATAAGTGTATTCGTGGCGAAAACTGAAATCAAGTATATCGGAACTCACCTTAAACCTGTAATCATCAAGTTCCAATCCTCCCAAGTAGTCATATTTATTTACTGAAAAAGAGGTATTTACATTCAACTTTTCTGAAAATACGTGCCCCCATTTTAGCGAGGCAAACATATTGCCCCAATCAGTGTTAGCCATATCGCCCTGCAAAGCAAGTTTATCTCTTCCTAAATATCCTGATAACGACAAATTATCGTTATTTGAAAGAAGAAAGTTTATTTTTGCATTCAAATCATAAAAATAAAGATATGTATCTTTCAATTCTTTTATTCCCGAAAGCCTCCCAAGGGCGTCTGCATAAGTGCGGCGTGCGCCAAGCACAAAAGATGATTTTCCTTTTTGAATCGGTCCTTCAACGTTGAGCCGCGAGGCAATCAGTCCCAAGCCGCCTGTAACCTCATATTTCTGAGTATTTCCGTTCCGTTGCGCGACCTCAAGCACAGACGAGAGCCGCTCGCCGTAGCGAGCCGGCATCGACCCCTTGTACAAAATGCCGTTTTCAATAATATCCGAATTGAAAATGGAAAAAAAACCCATCAGGTGCGCACAATTATAAAGAGGCACGTCATCAAGCAAAATAAGGTTCTGGTCGGCTGTGCCGCCGCGCACAAAGAATCCTGCGCTGCCTTCGCTTGCGGCTTTGACCCCCGGCAGCAGTTGCATTGTTTTGAGAATGTCGCGCTCGCCCATAATAACAGGCACAAGCGCTATCTCTTTGGCGGTCAACTGGCTGATGCCCGTCTGCGGCGACGATACATTCTCGTCAGCACGCCTGCCCGACACCACGACCTCCTCCAAGCCCGTAGCGCTGAGGGTGAGGTAAATGTCGTGCTTTATATCGCTGTCCGTCAATACAACTGTGCAGGTATCCGAATCGTAACTGACATAAGTTGCGGTCAGAGTATAAGCGCCCGCAGGCAAAGAAAGTGAATAAACGCCGTCAGCATCAGTAGCAGCGCCTTTGCCTGCAACCTCCAAAACGCCAACACGCACGCCCCCAAGCCGCTCGCCGCTTTGCATGTCCTTCACAATCCCCTTAATTATATATGTTTGCGCCGAAATAGTGGTGCAACAATAAATCAGTAGCAATATGATAAAAATATTTTTTCTAATACTCATTTAATCGCAAAAGTAATAAAAATTCTGTAAAAGCGGGTTTTTGTTGTATATTTTTTGTACTTTTGCGCACTAAAAAAGCAGAAACCCTACTTACCCGTTTTTGACTGTTGGCTGACATTAACCTGCAAGTTGGTTTAGAGATTAGAAACTGTTTAAATTTTTGGGAGAAATCATATAACATTTTCCAAAAATATTCGGTCAGTGAATTTTTGTTTTTTTTTTAACGTTTAATAATCAACTGTTTTTGTATGACTTATAAAATTCGTTATATCCAATAATTTATTTTGTATACTAAAATAAAAGCATTTGATAATCAATATTTTATTTATACAAAATACTATATTTTATAAAAATAATGACTCGCGAAAAAATCATCATAGGCATAACACATGGCGACTTTAACGGTATTGGCTACGAAGTTTTACTTAAAACCCTGTCAGACAGCCGCGTTTACGACCATTTTACTCCTGTAATTTACGGTTCGGCACGCGCAGCGGCTTACTACAAAAAAGGGATTGAACAGCAAATGAGTTTTAACGTTGTTTCGGCGGCGAAAGACATTCACCACAAGCGAATTAATGTTATAAACTGCGTAGACGAGGAGTTGAAAATTGAGCCGGGCATTTCCTCGCCTCTGGCAGGCAAAATGGCCTTCAGAGCATTGGAACGCGCAACAGACGACATTAAAAGCGGACTGATACACGCTATTGTTACCGCGCCAATCAACAAAGCAAATATTCAGAGCGAAAACTTCAAATTTGCCGGGCATACCGAATATTTGGAACAGAAATTTACGGAACACAATGCCGCACTGATGATGCTCGTATCCAACAACTTGCGTGTTGCGGTAGTTACAGGACATATTCCCCTGAAAGAAGTAAGCGCAAAAATTACTGTCGATTTAATTGTCCAAAAACTTGAGACGCTTAACAACTCGCTTATTCGGGATTTCAAGATTCCCAAACCGCGTATAGCAGTTCTGGGCTTGAACCCTCACGCAGGCGACGAGGGAGTAACAGGCACAGAAGAACGCGAAATTATTATCCCCGCAATGAAAATCGCCGAAAATAAGAACATCCTGAACTTCGGGACTTTTGCTGCAGACGGATTCTTCGGCTCGGAAGCATACAAAGATTACGATGCAATTTTGGCAATGTATCACGACCAGGGGCTTGTTCCGTTCAAGACCCTGGCGATGGGCGAAGGAGTGAACTTTACAGCAGGATTGCCGATAGTGCGCACCTCGCCCGACCACGGAACTGCATACAATATTGCAGGAAAAAACGCCGCCAACGAAAATTCATTCCGACAGGCGCTTTATATGGCATTCGATATTGTCTGTAACAGAATGTGGTACAACGAAATATCGGAAAATCCTATAAAACAGGAAGCAAAACTTGAACGCGGAGGAAAAATTGAATGAGAAAAGAAACGCTGAAAACAAGTGTAAAATAGCGCTTTATTCAAGTTAGTATAATTTTTTTATTTTTGAAATAAAAACTTTTTTGTACTTTTGCACTTTCAAAATCTGAAAACAGTATTTTCAATTAGCAAATAGCAATTAAGAAATGAAGGAATTAAGAAATGAAGGAATTATATTCAATTACGAATTACGATTTGCTAATTGCTAATTGATTAAAGTTCCTAACTAAACTCTAAACTCTAAACTCTAATAACTAATAACTGATAACTAATAACTGATAACTAATAACTGAAAACTGATAAAAGAAAACCGTATTTTAATTAATAATTGTAAACATAAGTTCATTAATGGCTACATTAGAAAGAATCAGAAATTTGGGTCCCATTTTGGTAATCATTGTAGGTATTGCTTTGCTGGCATTTATAGTTGGCGACTTCCTTACTTCGGGCAGAACTTTTTTTGCGCAGTCGCAAAATGTTGTTACCACTATCGGTAAGGAAAAATTGCATTACAACGATTACAATGCGCTGCTTGAGCAACTTAAAAACGTCTACAAAATTCAGTCGGGCGCAAGCGACATAGACGCCCAGGCGATGAATAATATTCGCAACGTTGCGTGGCAAAGGATTCTCATCAAAACGCTGCTCAACGAGCAGGCAAGCAGAATAGGGCTGACGGTAACCGAGACGGAAATGTCTGACCATCTGGCTGGCAACAATCCGCACCCTCTCATTCAGCGCGAGCGTATCTTCATGGACGAATCGGGGCGTTTCACCCCTGTCGCCATACAAAACTTCATGAAGTTTTTGCAGGAACAGCCGCTCGATGCGCGAGAGCAGGCTATGCACAAACAATATCTGGACTATTGGAACTATATAGTTGAAACTGTCCGCGATAACGTTTTGCAGGAAAAATATTTTACCCTGCTTGGCAAGTCGGTAGTTATAAATAATTTGGAAGCAAACATAGCAGTTGACGCAGCAAAAACCGTTTCTGATGTAAATTATGTAGAACAACCATATTATGCCGTATCCGACTCGCTTGTGAAAGTTACGGACGCAGAAATCAAAGCATATTACGAAAAACATAAGCGCTGGTATAAAACAGGCGACAGCCGAAACTTGAATTACGTTGCGTTTGAGATAAAGCCCTCGCCCGAAGATTTTAAAGATACGGAAACACAAATCAACGAACTGGCTGGCGAATTTCGCACAACTGACGACATGGCAGGGCTAATAAATTCTGTTTCGGATATTTCCTACAACGACCGCAGCGTCTATTCGCAATCCACCGTTCCCGTTTATCTCAAAGAATTTGCTTTTAGCGGCAAAACAGGAGACATTACAGGACCCTTCTTCCACAATAACACCTATACAATGGCGCGCATAATGGAAACAGGCATCAATACGCCTGACTCGGTACGCCTGCGACACATCTTCCTGCTGGGAGCTGACGCAGATAAACGCGCCGACAGCATAATGGACGTGATTATTGCAGGCGGAGACTTCAATGCACTTGCAAAGCAATATTCGGCAGTAAAACAAACTGCAAACATAGGTGGTGAAATAGGCTGGTTTACACAGGATATGTATGGAGGCATGATAACAAAAGAAATGGTTCTGGATGCTTTCAAAGGTAACACCGGCGACCTCACTTCTTACGACAACGAGCAGGGAACACAGATTATTCAGGCTTATGAGAAATCGCCGCCGCGCAAAAAAATACGTCTGGCAATACTCGAAAGCAAAGTTGAAGCAAGCAGCGAAACCAAAACCGCCATTTTCAATCAGGCGCGTCAGTTGCTTGTCGATACAAAAGGCAATGTTGCCCAGTTTGAAAACGCCGCAAAAAGCAAAAACTACATCGTGCGCAGCGCTGACGATGTCCTGAAAAACGCCCAGTCGATAGGCAACATAGAGCAGTCGCAACAAATTATACGCTGGGCTTTTGAAAACAAGAAGGGCAAAGTATCCGACGAGGTTTTTGAATGTGCCAACCAATACGTTGTTGCAGCGATTACCGATGCCAACAATACGGGTTACCGCACGCTGGCTGCCGCTACCCCACGCATCAAAACAGAACTGCTGCGTACACAAAAAAGCGCGTTAATGATAAAACAAATTGCCGAAAAGATGCAGCAAAACAGCGACCTGAGTATGCTCGCTGCCGCTTTGGGTACGGAAGTAAAGCAGGCAAAATCTGTAAATTTCGCAAATCCCACTTTTGGAGATGCCGCGATACAGGAACCCGCAGCAATCGGGAAAGTGTCGGCAATGAAACTGAACGAAATTTCTGCACCTGTTGCAGGCAATTCGGGGGTTTATGTGTTGCAGGTAACGAACCAAACCGACTCGGCAGCAACACTAACGGCTGAATCGTTCAGGCAACAGAAGGAAGCGATACACTCGTACTATATGCAGCAATTGATTATGCAAGACCTGATGAGCAGTACTAAAATTGACGATAACCGTCTGAAATTTTCAAATTAATTTAAAGCAAATTAAAAGTTTGCTTTATATCTTTTAGTAAGGTTTTGCAAAAGCAACACATAACTATGTGATTGTTATATGTTATGTGTTTCATAATTTCATAATTAATATTTCATAATTAATTTAACTTTCACAAGTTCTATTTAAGCTGTTTTCAGAAGGTTTTTACAGGTTGTTAATTTTTTAATAACAATTTAATTTTATTTTTATGAAAAGAAAATTTTTCAAGTTGGCGATGAGTATGCTTTTCGGGTTGTTTCTTACTACAATCTTTGTTTCGTGTGTAAAAGAAGAAATCGATCCTCCGGATGATTTTACTCCGGATTTGATAGGCAAGTGGAACGTCAGTAATGCTGGGGCAGAGTATAGTAGTTTTGAGTTTACCAAAGATAAGATGTATATCATTCAGCAACGAGTGAGTTCTTTACAATCTGCTCCTGCAAACAGTATTTTAAAGTCTTCGAGTAGTGAACCGAATACTGTTTACATTATTATTATCTTCGGAGATTATTCAACTCTATCTGCTGATGGTGGAGTATATAATCTTGATTTAGGTGATTTCGGATTAATAAAGATTACAATATCAGAATCCGGAGCAACGGTTGAAGTTAATGGTGAAGTGTTTGACATCACAAGAGATGGTAATAGTGTAACCGGAAATCAGGCTAAAACCGAGTTATTATGTCATGCATGGAATTGGTTAGAAAATGATGAATCGGGTATTCTTACATTTACACCAAACGGAACATATCTTACGTATTTGGAAGAGTATCCGGAATATGCTGAATCAGGTACTTGGAAATGGTTAAATTCAAATAATATTGAGGTAACACATACTAATTATATTTATTCATGGGGAAGTGGAGGCGAACTCGAAGTAACAGAAAAAATCGTAACTCAAAAGGTGAAAATTGTAGAACTTACCGAAACAGAATTGACAGCGTCATGGGAAGAAGATGATGAATCATATCTTATGAATTTAACTCGATAGCGATTTAAACAAGGGCTGACTTAGTGTTTATTGAGACCATCATGGGTAATTTAAAGTGTCCTTTATGACCGATACTGTTGAACGGATTGATAGTTTCACGCGGAAAAAAGAGCAAAGACAAAAGACAATACGCAAATTTCTGAAAACCGACAACTGACAACTAAAGCAGCGGGCTGAAGAGGCGTACCAAGGCTTCTTTTAGTTTTTGCCGGTTGCTTCGGGCAGTCCAAGTTTCGAGCGTAAGTTCTTCGCATTGCTTTAAATCTCTAATAAACAGCGATTTGAGATATTCGGCAGTTGCCGTTTCGTAAATAACAACATTTGCCTCAAAATTTTGTGTAAAACTCCGCTCATCAATATTTGCCGAACCTACAATGGAAATATTATCGTCTATCACAGTTGCTTTGCTGTGCAAAAATCCGTCTTTATACCGAAAAACACGCACGCCCGCTTCCAGCAGTCGTCCCAAAAAACTGTACGTTCCAATGTGCGTGAACGCGGTATCAGACTTTTGCGGTATCATCAACCGCACATCTACGCCGCTAAGCGCAGCCATTTGGACACAGGAATTAATCGTTTCGGGCGGCACAAAATAGGGTGTTTGAATAAAAATGTACTTCTGTGCATTCATTATAGCATGAGAGAACGCCTGCGAAATGGTTTGCCAGTCAGTATCGGGTCCACAGGCAACAACCTGAATCAGATTTTTTTTCGCGAAAATTTCAGGCTCAGGAAAATATTTTGTGTCGTCAATAAATTTCGAGTCCACAAAATACCAGTCTGCAAGAAACAACATTTGCAATCCGTGAACCACCGAGCCTTCGAGCCTCACCAGAGTATCTCGCCACTGCCCCAAGCGGTTGCCATAAATGTAGCGGTCGGCAACATTCAGCCCGCCTGTGAAGCCAATTTTTCCATCAATAATGATTATTTTTCGATGATTACGGTAGTTAATTTTGCTGCGCGAAAGGCGAATGCGAAGCGGCAAAAAAGGCTTTACATAAACGCCCGCATCGCGTAGCGATTTCAGGTATTTTCTCGAAAAAGTAAGCGCCAAACTGCCCCAATAATCGTAAATCATACGCACACGCACGCCTTCCTGCGATTTTTTTATCAGCAGTTCGCGCAACTGATTGGAAATCCTGTCATCTGCAAAAATGAAAAATTCAATGTGAATATGATTTTTTGCCTTCCGTATTGCCTCAAAAATGGACTCAAACGAACTCTCGCCACTGGAAAGCGCCTCTATTTTATTAGCCCCGTAAGCGGGCGAATTGCCGTTGTTGTACAGCAACCGACTGAGTTTAATGCTCGAAATGTCCATCTCGTAATTAGAAGGTTGTTCCAAAGCGGGCGAGGCAATCGGCTGGCGCGGCACGTTGCGAATACTTTTGCGCTGAATCAGATGATTTTTAGGCATATTCATCCCGAAAATAAGGTAAAGCAAAAGACCCGCATAAGGCACAAAAATCATCATCAGCAACCACGACAGCGAGCGTACAGGATTGCGATTTTCGAGCAACATCACAAATATTGCACTGATTATCAGAACAATATACAAAGACTCAAATATGACGGAAATGACATACATTGCTTTTTTTATAATATGCAAAAATAATAATTTTTTGTTTAATATCCAATGCTTATAAAATGATACGACCGGATAACAACCGTATAACTTTTTTATCGGTTTGTGTATAATTGAATATTTTATGCTAATTTTGTAAAAAACTTGTTGTTAAATTTGGAAGTTATATTGAAAAAAAAATAAAACAAAGATTATCAACATGTTACAATAATATTATTTTATAAAATAAACATAATGAATATTGATAATTTGTTTTCGTTTCTTTCAGCGCTGAAAATCAACAATAACCGCGAATGGTTTAACGCCCGCAAAGACAGTTATGTGGCGCTGAGAGATGATTTTGTGCAGTTCAGTCAAAATTTGATTGAGCAAATCGGCAAATTCGATGCGAGCGTAAACGGATTGCTGCCCAAGGATTGCATTTTTCGCATTTACCGTGATACGCGCTTTTCCTACGATAAAACGCCCTACAAGACGCATTTCGGAGTCTTCATTGCTGCCAAAGGCGGACGCAAAAGCGAACACGGCGGCTATTATCTGCATCTTGCACCTGAAGGCTCTTTCTTGTCGGCAGGAGTGTGGATGCCAAACCCGAAATTACTTAAACTCCTGAAAATGAGCATATTCGAAAATATTGATGAATGGAATCAAACTATTTCCAACGCGCAATTCAAACAAGTATTCAATGACGGCTGGTACGAAGAAGGTATGTTAAAAACTGTTCCGCGCGAATTTCCAAAAGATTCTGAAATTGCTTATTTTTTGAAACTGAAACATTTTCTTGTGAGCAAAAATTTTTCTGAAAAAGAACTGCAATCACCTGATTTTATGAATATTGCAATAGAAACTGCAAAAGCGGGCTATCCTCTGAACAGGTTTCTGAATTTTACCGTTGATGAAGCGGGATTTTAATGAATAGTGAATAGTGAATAATGAATAGTGAATAGTGAATAGTGAATAATGAATAGTGAATAGTGAATAGTGAATAGTGAATAATTAATGGAATATTGTGAACTTTGTGCAACCTCCCGCTTTGGCGGGACAAGCCTTGTGCCCTTTGTGAATTTCTTTGTGCTCTTTGTGGTGAAAAAATTAACCACAAAAGGGCACGAAGACGGGCATTTCAACCCGTGATTCGCATAATTAATAATGAATAATTAGTACTGTTGCGACAATTTTTTTTAAAAAATATTATATAATTAATTGATATATAGCAACATACAAGCATTTTTTTATTTTACAGTTTGAATTGAAAAATTTTACAAATAATTGTTCGCTATTCACTATTATGTAAATAATTGAATATCAAATAAATAAGAAATAAAAACAGATGAAAATCAGCAAAATAGAGGCGGGCGACTTTTACTGCGACGGCGGGGCAGTGTTTGGCGTTGTGCCTAAGCGCGTGTGGCAAAAACGCTACCCGTGCAATGACGATAACTTCTGCAAAATGTCAATGCGTTGCCTGCTTATCGACACGGGCAAGCGGCTCGTGATGGTTGATACGGGCGCGGGGACAAAGCATTTGGAATATCTTAAATACTACAATATCAACAAGTCCTGCAATTTTGAGGAAGAATTGAATGCGTTAGGTTACAGTTGCGATGACCTTACCGATGTGGTGCAGACGCACTTGCATTTTGACCATTGCGGAGGCGGAACGTATTTTGCCGACAAAGCGCGAACAGTGATAAAACCGACCTTTCCCAATGCCACTTTTTGGCTTAGTAAAGCGCAGTGGGACAATTATTTACACCCCAATGTGCGCGAAGCAGATTCTTTTTTCCCCGAAAACATGCAGCCCTTGATGGAAATGAAACGTATTCGGTTGATTGACAGCGCTTTCGCGCTCTGTCCAGAGATTGAATTGCGGCTGTTTGACGGACATTCGCGCGGGCAAATAGCGCCTTACATCACTTACGGCGACAAAACGGTTGTGTTTTGCGGAGATGTAATTCCCCTGTCTGCCAACATTCCGATTGCGTGGGTTTCGGCTTTCGATTGCTATCCGGTAACTTCGATGATTGATAAGGAGCAGTTGCTTGAAGAGGCTGCCGAACATCAACAAATACTTGTATTTCAGCACGATGCGTATACCGAATGTGGCAAAGTAAGCAAAATTAACGGACGGATAAAATTAACGGAAAGTTTTAAGATTTCGGAAATTTAATGTTTCATATCCCGTTTCACATTTTTTGCGAATGTTGCAGGATACAATGCCGAGCAAAATCCTATCGTAATCACAGTAGCAAAAACCAGAACAATATGCGAAAACCGCACAACAACGGGGTAAGAATCAACAACAGCCCCTTCGCCTATCGTTAGCAGCCCGAAATGCTGCTGCACAAGGCACAGCGCCGCACCGACAATTATCCCAACAGCAGCCCCAACAACAGCAATCAGCCAGCCTTCAAACAAAAAGATGTACCTGATAAGCGTTTCGTTTGCGCCCATACTTTTAAGTGTCTGAATATCATCGCTTTTGTCAATAATCAACATGGAAAGCGAACTGATAATATTAAAACTGGCAATCAGCACAATAAAACATAAAATACAAAATGCAATCCATCTCTCTACGTTCAAGATTCGGAAATAACTTTCCTGCTGCTCGATGCGGTTTTTCACCACAAAATCTTCACCTAATACGCTTTTAATCTGCGATTTAACTTTGTTAATGCTGACATTTGGTTTAAGTTGAATTTCTACGGCAGACACCGCCGTGCTGTCCACTTCAAAGAGCGAGCGAGCCAAAGGCAGCGAAATTATCGTGTAATTATCGTCATATTGCGCCTGACTGACTTTAAAGATGCCTGCTACAAAAGTTTTCACCGTGTTGAAACTCTTGTCCGGGCGAAGCATGTTCACGCGCTCGCTTCGTTTGGGAGCATAAATATCGAGCGGCATAAAGTAGTACGGATTAATGCGAAGCATAGCCGCCACGCCAAGCCCTGTTACCGAATTTTCAAAAGCGCCGTCAGAGAGCGAAAATTCGCCATCGTACATAATATTGTCAATCTGTATCATCGCCTCAAAGCGCGGCGAAACGCCCTTGACAATTGACGGCATTTGCTTGTCGCCGTAGCGCAACAAAGCGTTGTCCTGCACAACCTCAGTATACTCCGCAACCTCCTGAAAACTTATAACCCGCTGAATTTTTGCGTCCGTGAAGTCGAAAAATTTCCCCTTCGCAGGACCGATTTTCAGGTCGGGGTCAAAGGTAGAATAAAGCGAGCCTACAAGCGCCTCAAAACCGTTGAAAATTGACAAAACACAAACCAACGCCGCACTAACCACCATCACGCCAGCCGCCGAAATGCCTGAAATTATGTTGATTACGTTATGCGTCTTTTTTGAAAACAAATATCTTCGCGCTACAAAAAATGCAAATTTGAGATTGATTTTTTGACCGATACTATCGTCAGATTCTGTCATGTTGCTGTTTCTCTTTTGAATAGTGATATTCACTAATTACTAATTACTAATTGCTAATTGCTAATTGCTAATTGCTAAAAACACTTCGGTGCAAAAATAATATTTTTTTTCGGCGTATGTATCATAATTTTTGATTTTTATAATCTTTATAAATAACTTTAAAATATATTAAATTCACATATTAAATTAAAAATCAAGCAGTTATAATATTTAAGAATAGGAAAAATTATTCCATTAAATAAAATTTTATTAATTTTTAAACAAATCCAAACATTTTCCGTAATTTTGTCGTTCTGTGATTTTTTCATAAGAAATAATTTGTTTTTTTAAATTGAATATTTATTTACAAATGAAACCCACATTAATTGTACTTGCTGCCGGTATGGGCAGTCGATATGGCGGGCTGAAGCAACTTGACGGGCTTGGACCCAATGGCGAAACGATTATGGACTATTCCATTTTTGACGCTATCAGAGCGGGTTTTGGCAAAGCAGTGTTCGTTATTCGCCACAGTTTTGCCAAAGATTTTAAAACAAAAATTACCGACAAATACCAAAACTTGATTGACGTAGAGATTGTATTTCAAGAAGTTACGGAAGTCCCCGAACACAGTAACTACAATCCTGCGCGGGAGAAGCCCTGGGGTACTAACCATGCCGTTTTGATGGGCAAAGAAGTGGTTAGAGAACCCTTTGCGGTGATTAATGCTGATGATTTCTACGGGCAGGAGTCGTTTGAGGCGCTTGCCGATTTTTTGCGTAGCGTAGCAGGGCAGCAAAATGCCTATTGCATGGTTGCTTATCGCCTGAGCAATACACTCAGCGAAAGTGGCACAGTAAGTCGCGGCGTATGTACGGTCAGCGATGACGGCTACTTGCAGCGCATAGTTGAGCGCACAGCGATTGAGGAAAAGAGAGGCACAATTATTTATACAGAGCAGCAAGGTGCAGAGGTTGAACTTGCGCCCGAAACGCCCGTTTCAATGAATATGTGGGGATTTACGCCCGATTATTTTGACTATTCATGGCAATTTTTCAAAGAATTTTTGAAGGCAGACGGCGACAAACTCAAATCGGAATTTTATATCCCCTTCGCGGTCAACAAGTTGATTACTGACAGGACAGCGACCTGCAAAGCGCTGAAAACATCATCAAAGTGGTTCGGAGTAACATACGCCGAAGACCGTCCGCAAGTAATATCAAATATCAACAGCCTGATAAAAGACGGTCTCTATCCGGAAAAACTGTTTAATGGGTAATTGGTTAATAATTAAGAAATGTTTTTTAATTGAGAATTGAGAATTGAGAATTAAAACAATTAGCAGATAGCAGATCGTAATTCGTAATTCGTAATTGGATTTAATTTCTAACTATTCCTAACTATTCCTAACTAAACTCTAAACTCTAAACTCTAAACTCTAAACTCTAAATTGCTAATTGCTAATTGAAGAAGGGCTTTCTCTCAATAAAATAAAAAATCAGTTATTTTATGTCAATTAAATTGCATAAAACAGTAATTTTACTTATCTTTGCCACATTTAAACCGATTTGGCAACTGATTTTGGGCGCAAAAGCGGACAAGTTGCCTTATGAGCAAAGTTTGAGGTCAAATATTTTTATATAATTTTAGCAAAAAAGGGGAAAATGAATATCTACAAAGCAGCACTCTTTTCTTTATTAGTATTCAGCAGTGTTTCGGCACAAAGTTCATACACTTACCGCAGCCGCAACACGGCGCAAGCATCTACCACCGATTCTGCACGCACTGTTACACCGTCTGTTGTTGGGCAGGCGGCGACTGCTCCTGCTGATGTTTTGGAAATGCTTGACGAAAATTTGCACAAATGGGCACGCGAAAAAGCAAAATACGAAACCGTTTGCCGACACGCAGACGACCCGAATATTGCCCCCGACTCCGTCTACAAGGACAGGCTGAAAAGTTTGCCGTGGATAATGGAGATGCCTTATAATTCGATAGTGAGAGGTTTTATTGACCTCTATACGGTTAGAAAGCGGCGACAAATGGAATATATGCTTGGCATAAGTAAATATTATTTCCCGATATTTGAAGAGGCGCTTTCGCAAAAAGGAATGCCTCTGGAACTCAAATACTTGCCTGTTATTGAGTCTGCTTTCAATCCTACAGCCGTTTCGAGTGCAGGAGCGGCAGGTCTGTGGCAATTTATTGTTCCCACAGGGCGGGCATACGGGCTGGAAATCAACAGTTTGGTAGATGAGCGGCTCGACCCGATAAAATCTACCTACGCAGCAACCGAATATTTGAACGATTTGTACAAAATTTATGGCGATTGGCATATTGTAATAGCGGCTTACAACTGCGGACCGGGCAATGTGCGCAAAGCGATTTCGCGCTCAGGAGGCAAAACAGACTATTGGGCAATGTATCCGTATTTGCCTGCCGAAACGCGCGGCTATGTACCTGTGTTTATTGCCGCAAACTACGCTTTTGAATTTGCCAGTCAGCACAACCTTTGCGCGCTGATACCGACTTTGCCCGCAATAACAGACACTATAGAACTCTACGAAAGAGTTCATTTTCAGCAAATTGCATCGGTTATTAATATTCCTTATGAGGAACTCAAAGCCATAAATCCACAATACAGGCAGGATATTATCCCCGGCACGCCCGACAAATCGTATCCATTGCGGCTACCGATGAAATATATTGACCCGTTTTTGGCACGCTACGATACGATTGTTGCCTACCGAGCAAGCGAACTTGTAAATAACCGTCGAGATGAGGTTGAAGCAACGAGGCATATTAAGCCAACGTACAATAGCGGTTCGGGCGCTGTGCGCTATCACACCGTAAAACGCGGACAAACCCTAAGCACGATTGCCGCACGATATGGAGTTTCGGTTAGCAACCTTAAAAAATGGAACGGAATAAGCGGCTCAAAATTGAGAACAGGACAAAAATTAAAAATCAGAAAATAAAAAAATATATTTCTAAAAGTCTGATTTTTAGAAATATATAATACATTGAACCCGTTTTATGGAAAAACTTTATTATTCTATAAGCGAAGTAGCCGATTTGCTTGCAATTAGCAAATCTAAACTCAGGTTTTGGGAAACGGAATTTCCACTACTTCGTCCGCACCGCAACGAAAAAGGAACGCGATATTATACTGCCGAAAATATTAAACTGATTAAAGAAATTATATTCCTAAAAAAACAAAAACTGAAAAACGAAGGCGCGCGACAAAAACTGCGCGACAACAAAGACGATATTTCTAAAAAGCAGGAAATTACCGAACGCCTGACCGCTATCCGTAGTGAATTGCTGGAAATTGCAAAACATTTATAAATAGAACATAGAACATAGAACATAGACAAAAGACGTTGTAGAGACGCCCAAATTGGGCGTCTTTACTACCCAGAACATAGAACATAGAACATAGAACATAGAACATAGAATATAGAATATAGAATATAGACAAAAGACAGTTTTCAGAAGTTCCATTTAATTAAAAAAAAATTATTGACAAAAAATATTAAGTATCAAGATATTAATACAAAGCAAAAATTTAAGCCTAATCATTTGCAAAAGCATTTAACATAATTGTAACAAAATTGAAACGGTTTTTTAATTTTGTGCAGATAATTTTGCAGCGCTGTTTATCACAAAAATTTGTTTATGAACGTTAAAAAAATTTATTTAACTGTTATCGTATTATTAACATATTTATTAACATTCGCTCAAAGCCCTCAAACAGAACATTTTGAACCGTCGGGGAAAATTATTGCGCGAACATTTTTTGACTTTTCGCAGGGCTTTGGCAGCAATGCCGACAAGACGGGGTTCAACATCACACGTGCATTTCTCGGCTATTCCTGTCAGTTTGCACCCACGCTTGGCGCCACAGTGATTATTGACGGCGTAGCGAGCAACGCCAACGGAAAAATAGAGCCACACATTCGTAATGCGTTTGTAAGTTGGACGCCTGCAAAACTCACGCTCAATGTCGGGCAGACAAATCTGTATCAGTTCAGCGAGCAGGAAAAATACTGGCAGATGCGTTATGTGCTGACAACTTTCCAAGACCTCAACAAGATGGGAAATTCGGTAGATTTGGGCGTTACAGCGAGTTGGAAATTGAACCGATTTGTTTCTGCCGACATTGGGATTACCAACGGCGAAGGCTACAAAAAAGCGCTTCAAAACAGTTCCACACGATATGCTGCCGGCGTTTCGTTATATCCGACCATGCAGTTAGTTCTGCGTGCTTATGGCGACATTTACACCGAGAGTGCGGCAATGCGCGACTCCCTGCCCGCCGGCGCCGGCGACACAAAATTTGGCAGCCAGAAAACGCTGTCGCTCTTTGCAGGCTACAATAATGCAGCATTTTCGGGCGGCATAGAGTTTGGCAAAGTGTGGAACAGAGCTTTTGTGCAAACTAAAAATATATACGGTATTTCGGCGTTTGCTTCGCTACAGCTTGCAAAAAAGTGGGTCGCATTTGCCCGCTACGACAGGACAAATGCTCAACTCCCGACAAGTTTCCCGTCCGGTAGGAACGCCACAAGCGGGCAGGTTGCCGTTGCAGGTGTTCAGTTTCAACCCGTAAAGCAGTTGAAAATTGCTCCCAACTTTCGCTACAGCGCTTCTGAACCTGCAAACTCAGATACATATTTTTTATATGTGAATATGGAATTTAATCTGTAGAAATTTCCTGTAAGAAAAAAATATTTGGAAAGATACGAGTTTAATCGAATTAAAATAAAGTTTTCAATTAGCAATTAATTGTTAATTGTTATTACAATCTCATTTCGGCATAGAAGCAGCCGTCGAAGGCGTTTTGTAAGCGCTTTGGTACGGTTTTGAACAGTCCAAACACAGCCGAGCCTGAGCCTGACATTGCTGCGTATATTGCACCGGAGGCATACAGTTGCTGCTTTATTTCTCTTATTTGTGGATATTTCAGAAAGACCGATTCCTCAAAGTCGTTGGTTATCAGGTCTTTCCATTCGTGTATTGAGAGTTTTATTTTCTCCGAAAGCGGAATTTCAGGGCTGCGTGGCGAAATGCCCGCGTATGCCTCGGCGGTTGAAATGTGAATTTCGGGCTTGACAATAACGAGATAATAGCCTTGTAATGAAACATTTACAGGCGAAAAAATATTGCCCGTACCTTCTGCAAAAACCGGTTTGTTAGCAATAAAAACCGGACAATCCGCGCCCAACCTTATTGCATAATTTTCCAACTGATTATCAGTGAGTTGCAATGCGCACAGTTCGTTTATCGCACGCAACATAAACGCCGCATCAGCAGAGCCGCCACCCAGCCCTGCGCCCATAGGAATGTTCTTTTGCAGAGTAATTTTAATTTCGGGAACGGTAAAATCGTTTTTCAGCAAGCGCAATGCTCTGATAATCAAATTGTTTTCGTTGTCGGCGCCAATTTCCTGTCCCGAAACGCAAAGCGAATAATCGCCGCAGCCTCCGGAGAAATTAATTTCCAAAACGTCAGTAATCGGAATTGGATAGAACACCGTTTGAAGGTTGTGATAGCCATCTGCGCGTTTTTCAACCACATTCAGCCCGATATTTATTTTAGCATTAGGATAAATAATCATTTTAAAATTGGAGTTGATTATTCTGCAAAATTAAAAAAAAATAAGAAAACGTTCAATAAATAGTGAATAATGAACAGTGAATAGTGAACAATAAGTATATTCTCATTCTGAAAACTGAAAACTAATATTGAGTGAGCATCTGTATAACAAAAACGATTTATACTGTTGATATGCTTGATATTATCGCAACTGTCCATCTCTTTTTTTCAAAATCTTACAATTTTTTTTTCACAATCAAACAATTTCTTGATTATTATCTGTAACTTTGCGCGAAGTTTTGGTGATACTTTTTCCGTTCGGAAAATGGTATTGAAAAGGGAATCAGGTGCAAATCCTGAGCAGACCCGCTGCTGTAAGTTCCTCAAAAGTCTTTGAATAATAACTCAAACCACTGCTCCCTGATAAGGGGTGGGAAGGTGTTTCAAAGATGGAACAAGTCAGAAGACCTGCCAAAACGGAATATGTTTAAGGCTTTCGGGGATGATAAGGCTTGAGACAAACAGAGCAGGGCGCATTTTGACCCTCGTTTATCCAAATCCCCCTTTTTAGTTTTCAGTTTTCAGTTTTAACTGCTGTTTACTGGTTAGTTAAGTATGAAATGTCATTTTTTTTTATTGTAAATCTCTATTAATTATTAATTATTAATTATTAATTATTAATTATTGATTGTTAATTGTCTAAATTTATTAAAAAAAATATCAAAATATATAATTTATGGAAATCTTCATCATTAAGAGAGATGGAAAGCGCGAGCCTTTTTCCATCGAAAAAATCAAGAGCGCCGTTGCAAAGGCGTTTCTGTCTGTCGGCGGTTTTGCCACTCAGGAAGTTATTACCACCATTTTGAGCCGTGTGAACATTTCGAACGGCAGCACAGTGGAGGATATTCAAAATCAGGTGGAAGTAGCGTTGATGTCAGAACGCTATTATGCTGTGGCAAAATCGTATATGCTCTATCGGCAAAAGCGCCTCGAAGACCGCGAAGTGCGCGACAAACTCAAGTTCCTGATGGACTATTGCGATGCGCAAAACGCCGCAACAGGCAGCAAATTTGACTCTAATGCCAATGTGGAAAACAAAAATATGGCAACGCTTATCGGCGAGTTGCCAAAGTCGAATTTCATACGCCTTAACCGCCGTATGCTCACAGATAAAATTAAAGAAATATACGGTAAAGAACTGGCAGACAAATACATAGATTTATTGAACCAACATTTTATTTATAAGAATGACGAGACCTCGCTGGCAAATTATTGCGCCTCAATCACAATGTATCCCTGGCTGCTCGGCGGCACAATGTCTATCGGCGGCAATTCCAAAGCCCCCACTAACCTGAAATCGTTTTGCGGCGGTTTTGTCAATATGGTTTTTATTGTGTCGAGTATGTTGAGCGGCGCCTGTGCTACACCCGAATTTCTGATGTATATGAACTATTTTATCGGACTGGAATATGGCGAAGATTATTACCTGTTTGCCGATAAAGTTGTGGATTTATCAAAAAAACAGCGAACTTTAGACAAAATTATTACCGACTGTTTTGAACAAATTGTATATTCCATTAACCAGCCGACAGGAGCGCGGAATTTCCAGGCGGTTTTTTGGAATATTTCTTATTATGACAAATATTATTTTGAAAGTCTGTTCGGCAATTTTCATTTTCCGGACGGCGCAAAACCCCATTGGGACTCGTTGAACTGGCTGCAAAAGCGTTTTATGAAATGGTTTAACAAAGAGCGAACAAAAGCCGTTTTGACTTTTCCGGTAGAGACTATGGCTCTTTTGAGTGAAAACGGCGATGTGAAAGACAAGGAATATGCCGATTTTACAGCCGAAATGTACGCCGAAGGGCATTCGTTTTTCACATATATCAGCGACAATGCCGACTCGCTGGCGAGTTGCTGCCGTCTGCGCAACGAAATACAGGACAACGGTTTCAGTTACACACTCGGCGCGGGCGGCGTTTCCACCGGCTCAAAAAGCGTGCTGACCATCAACCTCAACCGATGCATTCAGCAGGCGCAGCGAGAGAATATTCAATACCTGTTTTTCCTCGAAGAAATTGTCAATATAGTGCATAAAGTGCAACTCGCCTACAACGAAAACCTGAAATATATGTACAAAAAAGGAATGTTGCCGCTTTTTACCGCCGAATATATCAATATGAGCCGACAATATCTCACTGTGGGCGTAAACGGCTTGGTAGAAGCGGCTGAATTTTTGGGCATTGAAATTAACGACAACCCGAAATACGCTGAATTTGTGCAGCAGATACTCGGCTTGATTGAGACTTGCAACCGCCGTTACCGTACAAAAGAAACGATGTTCAACTGCGAAATGATTCCTGCCGAAAATGTGGGCGTAAAGCACGCCAAATGGGACAAACGCGATGGCTATAAAGTTGGGCGCGGCTGCTATAACAGTTATTTTTATATAGTTGAAGATGAAAAACTGAATATTATTGATAAATTTCGTTTGCACGGCAAAAAATACATTGAGCATCTGACGGGCGGCTCGGCATTGCACCTCAATTTAGATGAACATTTGAGCCGCGCACAATACAGGCAACTGCTGCGCGTAGCCGCACAGGAGGGCTGCAACTACTTTACATTCAATATTCCAAACACTGTTTGCAACAACTGCGGACATATCAGCAAGCACAACCTCAAAGCCTGCCCCAAATGCGGCAGCGCGAACCTCGATTACCTCACGCGCATTATCGGATATATGAAACGGATTAGCAGTTTTTCGCAGGCACGGCAGGAAGAGGCTGCACAGAGATTTTATGCAAAAGCGCTTTGAATTGTGATTTTATATATGGAATTATTAAGCAGGTTGATTTTTCCGGTTGAAGAATATTGTATCGAATATGGCAAGAAGAAAACGGAATTATCTCAACTTTTAAAATTGCTGACAAACTTGCAGACAGGATTAAAATTAAATGATTTTTTATGCTTAAATGCCACAACTACGACATAGTTTTTCAGGAAATTCCTAACGAAACAACGCTTGCGATAAACATTGCAAATTGCCCCAATCGTTGCGTAGGCTGCCACAGCCCACATTTGCAGCAGGACATTGGCGAAGACTTGACTGAGAGCGTGCTGTCATCTCTGCTCAAAAAATACGGCAACTCTGTTACCTGCGTTTGCTTTATGGGCGGCGATAACGCGCCCGAAGAGGTCTTGAATTTGGCAAAATTTGTGCGTTGCGAGGCAAAAAAGTTTTCGCCTTTGCCATTAAAAACTGCGTGGTATTCAGGCTGTTCTACCATATTTGAAGGTGCGCAGAAAAATTTTGATTATATCAAAATCGGAGCATATACAGAACGCTTGGGCGGATTAAATTCGCCAGCAACAAATCAAAAATTATACCGAATAGAAAATGGAAAAATGACAGAAATTCATTTATCTTGTCATCTGTAAAGAAAACAGTTTCGTGCGCGGAATATAATCATATTCAATATATTGCATAATTTTTCGCATAAAAATAATATGAACCCCCCATGAGCATAAAAAAGGATTAGGCGCACACAAGGAGATGATTATTTTATAAAATATTGAATATCAAATAATTAAAAAATATAAACAGATGAAAAGCGGGATTATTCAAAGTTAAACACCAGAGTTAACATTCTTGAACCCAATCGGTTCAGCATATTTGTATATTTGCGGTCGGTATCGCTGATGAAGCCAGAGTTTCGCTCGTTGAGCGGGGTGAGCAGGTCGTTGAAGCCGATTGCCAGTTTCAGTTCGGGCGCAAGTTTGAAGAACGAGAAATACAGGTCGCAACCAAGCCCAAACTCCACATAAAAATCGAATGCCCGCAACAGCACAGGCTTCTCCTCGTTGCGCGACAGGTCGTAACTGACGCCCACACCGCCTATCAGATACGGCTTGTAATTGCCTGTACGCTCAGCGCTATATTTCAGATATACAGGCAGGGAAACAGGAACAGAAATAATATTGTGCCGAGTTAATTCGTTGTTAGTCAGATTTTTATAAGTAAGTTCACGCTCGGCAAACTGCAACATAGGATTTATTCGCAAATTCCAGTAATCGTGCAGCCTGAAATCTGTAATCACCCCCACTGTAAAGCCGGGCTTCAGCCGAGCATCGGCAACAGCATACTTCACGCCGTCAAATTGCACGTCATTTTTATATCTCACATCGAAATCAAAAGCATTCAAGCCTACAAAAAAGCCGAAATGCAAAGCCCGACCGTCAATGTATGGATTGTTTTGAGCCGCGCTTCTCGCCGAAAAGGAGGAAATTATAACAACAGAAACTGCTATTTTAAAAAATAATTTATACATTTAACACAGTTTTTATTTTTTCTAAAAAACGTAAAACAAAAATTATTATTGCATTTTTCACGCAAAATTCACAATTTTTATTTCACGCAATTGCATTACCTGAACCGAAATTTATTGAAATAATTTTACTACTTTTGCAGTATAACATTTTTGCATTTGTTGCTACGATATAAACTTACCGACAGCAAATAACTTGTATAACGTACAATTGCCACTTTTTTTATTATAAATCAGCAAGTCGTGGAACTTGCGAAAGTTGCATTATCAGCATTTTTTTTCTTACTTTTGTACTCTAAAATTCAATTTTTTTCGGAGCAATGAAAAGAGATAAAGTCCGCGAAGGAGAGAACATAAAAAAGATTGCCGAAGAGTTTTTCAGCAAATTTGACTGTACCGAACTTATCGGCGACATTGATTTTGCCGTCAAACTCACGCACAAAAAACCCCTGACAGATTTGGAAACGGATTTTGAAGACGAGTATTTGCTGTGGGCGGAGGCAAAGCAAAAACAAACAGATGTTTTGGTGATGCTTGCACAACTCGTTCTCACTATTGGCAAGGCGCGGACATTTGATAAAATCAATCCTCCGGCGTTTCTCGGCTGCTTCGACAGCGAAAAAATCGCGTTTATTCCCTACCACGATATACAGCATATTTTTTACCAGAACGATTTCAACTGGAATGTTGCGCCGTCAAATCACCAAACGCGCGAATTTCAACAGGTTTATAATCAAATAGATAAAATCATTAACCACAATTTGCCGTTCAATACATTTTTGTTCTATTTTAAAAAAGATAAAAAAGATTTGCAGCGTTTTATCCGTGAGAATTTTATTGTCGGCAAATCGGACACAACAAAAATTCAGATAGATAAAAATAATTTCATTATCATTTATAATAAATGGCTTGAAACGGTGAAGCCGGCTATTGGAGTAAACTGGGAAGCCGCAAAAAAAGCCAATATTATTGACGGCGATTTTTATCTTGCCGACCTTCTGTCGGGCGACAATCAAACGATACCCGAAAAACTTAATGTCCTGCTAAAATCAAATCATTATGTTGCCAATCGGCGTTTGAGCGAAACGGGAATGTTTTCGTTAGACACGGCAGATTTCAATGACAGTCAAAAAGCGCACAAACAGTTTTGGGCAAAGTACGCCCGTCCGCCCGAAGAAGATTATTGGGATTACATCATTGACCGTCACGATTTGCTTGTGCCTCAGGATATTAGGGAACGCAGGGGCAGTTTTTACACGCCGAGAATTTGGGTGGAAAAAAGTCAGGAATATTTAGCCAATGCTTTGGGAAAAGACTGGCAAGATGAATATTACATTTGGGATTGCTGTGCAGGAACGGGCAATTTGCTTGCCGGACTGACAAATAAAAACAATATCTGGGCGTCTACGCTGGACAAATCCGATGTGGATATTATGAAACAGAGAATTGAAAACGGCGCAAATCTTTGGGACAGGCAGGTGTTTCAGTTCGATTTTCTGAATGATGAATTTTTACCGAAATCAAAGGGCGGCAAATTGCCTGAAGAACTTTTTGAAATAATTTCGGACGAGCAAAAGCGGAAAAAGTTGGTTGTGTATATCAATCCGCCGTATGCGGAAACAGCAAAAAACGAAACGCACAATAAAGAGAGGATAAACAAAAGAGGCGTTTCATTTACCAAGGCGCAGAAGGAATATGCAAATAAAATAGGTATTGCTACAAAAGAACTTTTCGCTCAGTTCTTAACACGAATATACGACAAGTTTCCGGGCGCAATACTCGCACAATTTTCAAAGTTGAAAATTGTGCAGGGACCTAATTTTTTGAAATTCCGCAACTTTTTTAAGGCTGAATTTAAAACAGGTTTTATTGTGCCTGCCAATACTTTCGATAACGTTACAGGCGAATTTCCAATAGGTTTTATGATTTGGAAGTTAAACGGGAAGAAGACAATTAAAAATATTAACCCTGATATTTTTGACAGGGAAGCAAATTATATCGGCAAAAAAACTTTTTATGCATACGATGAAAATGTTTTTATTACAGACTGGTTTAGAAAATATCACACCAGAGCGGAAGACAACGGCAATATCGGTGCAATAGGTTTGTATGGCAGCGATTTTCAGCACAATAATTTTATCAGGATAACCAACAGCAAAGTTCACCCCAACCGGTGGACATATATTACAATTAAGAACCTGATAGAATCCTGCATCTATTATACCGTCCGCAAAGTCATTGCAGCCACTTGGCTCAACGACCGCGACCAGTTCCTTTTTCCGAACAGGAAATGGGAAAAAGACATCGAATTTCAAAATGA
>JAISWT010000021.1 GCA_031271005.1 Prevotellaceae bacterium
TTTTAAGAATTTCAAAGAAAAACCGTATCTTTGCGCCGGAAAATTTGGCTTGCAACTCAAATCACTGCTCACGCAGATGACGGTTTCTTTGTGTCTTTTTAAAACACGATGCAAAGATAGTGTATTTTGACTAAATAAAATCTTAATAAAGGTTAAAAGTGTGCGTTTTGACTTAATTTAGAATGGTTCTAAATAAGAAATTTTGTAAATAATTAAATATCAATAAATTAAATAAAAAAAATTATAAATAAATTGTATGAAACAGCAGCAAAATCCTATAAATCAAAGAATTAAGCAAATTAAAACAGAAAATAGATTGACAAATAAATTATTTTCGGAACGTGTTGGCTTGTCAGAAGACACAATAAAGTCTTTATTTTCAAAAGATACAAATCCAAGCACTGAAACTTTGATTAAAATATATAGTGCATTTCCACTATATTCTCTTGAGTGGATACTTACTGGAAATGAGAATACAGGCATCGTTGGGAACAATGCATCTATTGCATCAGAGCGCGTTTGCGCAGGCAGGCAGGATGAATGGGATTTTGTTTCCCTGTACGACGTGTCGGCTGCCGCCGGATACGGAACTTTTGACGAAATGATAAGCGGTGAAAAAATTATAGGACGCTATTATATCCCCGATTTCAAAAATGTGGACTGGATGATTTATGTAACCGGCAGCAGCATGTACCCAAAATACAGCAGCGGCGATATAATTGCCTGCCGCGAAATAAAAGAGAGCCGTTTTATTCAATGGGGGAAGGTTTATGTTGTAGCCACACGAGAGCAGGGCTTGCTTGTCAAGCGACTGAAAGCAAGCGAAAACAAAGACTGTATAAAAGCCGTGCCGGACAATCCTGATTATGACGCATTCGATATTCCAAAAGACGAAATTTTGGGCATCGCACTGGTCATTGGCGTAATAAGATTAGAATAGAAAAACACAGCGCCTGAAAAAATCGAAAAAAAATGATATAGACGACACAAATTGAGATACAGTATTTTTCTCAAAACACTCCAAATAACACTCTAAATAAAAAAAATATCTGCCCATAAATCATTGATTTACAGACAGATAACTCAAATTGATTGTTGTCCCACCAGGATTCGAACCTGGGCAAACGGCACCAAAAACCGGTGTGCTACCGTTACACCATAGGACAATCGTTTGATATTTAGAAAGTTACAAGTCTTTAAACTTAAACATTTCCATACCTAAATTTGCGAGCGCAAAGGTAAGATATTTTTTTTATCCGTACAAATTTTTTTGCTTTTTTCGCTGCTGTCGGCAGATTTAAAGGCTGCTTTTTACGCATCAGGGGAATTTTCAAAAATGGATTCTTTTTTAGAAATCCCCCTGAATATCAATTATTTACAGGCAAAAATCCGTACTCTTTGGAATAGCGAAGTTGCTGTTCTGTATAATTTTCAGTATAGGCAACTTCTATGTCAATAATTTTGCCGTTTTTATCTGTCTTTGCAGTGTAAACGGGATTAACAAAGCCTTTGTAGGGTTTTATTTTCAGTGTTGCATAACGTTCAATTACCTGATTTAGAAGTGTTTGATTTACTTTTACTCCGTATGTTTCTACCAAACTTCTTGCCGCAGCAAAATTACCTGTCGATGTGATTGTTTGAACTTCTTTGAGCAAATGTCCAAACAATGTCCGCAATTTGTCATAATCATTTACAACAACGTATGTTTTGCCGTCTTTTTCTTTAAATTCAATAATATTTTCGGCTTTTCCCTGTTCGTAACACCAGTGAGCAATCAGTGCGCGGTTGCGCATGTGCGCCTCTTCGATGTCTTTTCCCGGTTTGATGCGCGTAAGTTGTGTCATCAGTCCGTTCATTATGTAAGTGTAAAATTCGGTCATGTAGGCGCTGTCGTTGGGCAGCAAGCCGAGTTCCACCATTTTGGGGTCTGCAATATAGTATAGTGCGAACAGGTCGGCGCGCGCTTCTTCAATTGTTGAGCCGTATGCTTTCAGATTATCTTTTGAAACTCCCGCTTCAAGTTTGCCCGAAGCGTGTCCGAGACATTCGTGCAAGTCGGTGTGCAGATTGCCCGTTAGGGGTCCGTATTCTTTTGCGCGGGCGCGTTCCGTGTCCGACCAGTAAAATTCCTGTGCAAAGCCGCTGTTCAAAGAAGCCTGGTCGTAGGCTTCGGTGATATTTTCCATCGTAACCGACTTAGAACCGTGTTGCGAGCGAATCCAGTTGGCATTGGGCAAATTGATGCCGATAGGTGTGGACGGGTAGCAGTCGCCGCCAAGCATTGCTACGGTAATCACTTTGGCGGTGATACCTTTGACCGTTTCTTTGCGGAAGCGCGGGTCAATGGGCGCGTTGTCTTCAAACCACTGGGCGTTGCTGCTCAATTGCTCGGTGCGCTTTGTTGCCGCAATATTTTTGAAATTGGTTACTGCCTCCCAACTTGCCTTGATGCCGAGAGGGTCGCCATAGACTTCGGTAAAACCATTTATAAAATCGACAAGAGAATTGACATCTGCCACCCAATCAATGCAATAATGGTCAAAAGTTTGCAAATCGCCGGTCTGATAATAATCAACAAGCGTTTCTATGACTTTTTTCTGCTGCGGATTCTCGGCGATTTCCGCCGCTTTGTTCAGCCAAAAAATTATTTGAGAAATCGCCTTGTCGTACATTCCGCCAACTTTCCATGTTTTTTCCACAAGTTGTCCGTTTTCTTTAACAAGTTTGCTGTTCAATCCATAAGAAAGCGGCTGGTTTATATCGGGTTGTTTCATTTGTGCATAAAAATCTTCTGCCTCCTGTTGCGCAACATTTTCATAGTAATTTTCGGCAGATGTAAGCAGCAAATCCACGCCATCGGCTTGATTTACACGTTTGGGCATAAAATCAGGGTCAAAAATTACTTTGCCCAGCAGGGCGAGCAAACTGTCAACGGCTTGTCCTTCTGCCAGCGGAAGTTTGCTGCTGTCAATACTTTTCACCGCTTCGTTGAAAAATGTTTGCGAAAAATGCGGCGTAAATTTATCTGACGAGTAATGGTGATGAATGCCGTTGCCCATCCAAACCTGTTTGAGATAAGTTGTCATTTGTGCGAAGTCGTCAGACCGGCGGTCGCCGCGATAGTTTTCATACACCGCTTCGAGCGTGCGGCGCACGGCAATGTTGTAACGGCAATTCTGGTCGTAAATGATGTCGCGTCCTGCCAGCGCCGCCTGCGAAAGGTAATAAACAAGCGTTTTTTGCTCCAAAGTCAGCGAATCGAAGTCCGGAACACGATAGCGCAGAATTTCGATGTCGGCAAAAGTATCTACACGAAAATTGAAATCCGAAATTTCGGGCGTGGCGGTTGTCTGTTTTTTGTCGCCACCGCAGGCGACAAGCATAACTGCTGCTGTCATAATTAAAATAGAGATTTTTTTCATAAGTATAATATTATTTTATTAGATTAAACTTTTTGTATACGGGCGCTAAGTTAAATAATTAATAATTAAGAATGAAAAATTAAGAATGAAAAATTTTTAATAATTATCATTGTTATTCACTATTCACTATTCACTATTCACTATTCACTGTTCACTGATTGCTACTTGCTGATTTGCAAGCGCAGGTGATACAGACGCGGGGTAACGCTGCTTTCGTCATCAAAAACGCTCCATGAGGAGATGGCGTTCTGGCTGTTGAACCCTGTTTTTGAAGGCGCAATAATTTTTCCTTCGGAGTATTGCCTCTGCATAATGTTCAGCGCTGTTAGCCACGCTTCGCACACTTGACCTGTGTTTCCCCAGACAAACTGCGGCGGTTTAGGAGAGCCAATTGTGGTCCACATATCCACCGAATCGACAGGCAAAGTGAGTGTGTACGACTTGAAACGCACAAGCGCAATATCGCCACTCTTGATGCTGTCGCCGGCAAGTCCGGGCTTCTCAAGATGAAAATACACTCCGTTATCAAGTTTTACATAGTCGTTGGGCTTCCAATTGTTTTCATCGGGAAGGCTGTTAAGCACGTTGATATTTGCGCGTTTAATATATTCCGCTATCAGTTTTTCTTCGGCTTTCAGTTGCTGAGCATAAGTTTGGTCGGAGCAAGAATAGATTCCTGCAAATATGGATACTGCAAATAAAATGGCAAACGCTTGTTTCATAATTATTTATAAAAAATTTAGAGTAAGAATTTTCAGGTTGCAAATATCCGATTTTTTTAGGAAAATAAAAAGTTAAAAATTGTATTTTTTCCAGTTTTCAGAATGTTGATTTTGTCTCCCGCTTTGGCGGGACAAGTCTTACTCTTTTTATTTCACAGAGGAACACGGAACTTGTCCCGCCAAAGCGGGAGAAATCACAGAGAGACACAGAGATTTTTTACAAAAAAACTTCCGCTTTCAAAGTTCAATATTCGCATTAATAACAAAATAAAGAATTGACCAAATTGAGTCAAATTTTGATTTTTAAGTAAATGATTTGTACCTTTGCACAAACTTAATTTATTTGTTTTTAATTTCCAATATTACAGTTTCTAATTTTATACATATTATGTACAACTTCTCATATATTAATCCGACAAAACTGATTTTTGGCGCCGGTCAGATAGAAAAATTGAAAACCGAATTGCCCGCCGATGCAAAGATTTTGATTGTTTATGGGGGCGGAAGTATAAAGCATAACGGTGTTTATCAGCAGATAATCAATGCTTTACAGGGTTTTGAGTACTTAGAATTTTCGGGCATAGAGCCTAACCCTCATTACGAGACCTGTATGGAGGCAGTAGAAATTATCCGGCGCGAGCAAATCAACTTCCTGCTTGCTGCGGGCGGCGGTTCGGTGATTGATGCTGCCAAGTTTATGGCTGCTGCCGCGCTGTTCAAGGGCGATGACCCGTGGCAGATAGTGGAACAGGGGCTTAGTATTGAATCGGCGTTGCCACTGTGCACGGTGCTTACTCTGCCTGCTACGGGTTCTGAAATGAACGGCAACTCGGTAATCACGCGCGATGCCGACCGCAACAAACTCGGTTGGGGGTCGCTCAAAGTTTACCCCGTTTTTTCTATTCTCGACCCTGAAACTACTTATACATTGCCGCCGAAACAAATTGGGAACGGCGTTGTAGATACTTTTGTACATACAACGGAACAATATCTGACATTTGCAACGGATGCAAAATTGCAGGACGGTTTTGCCGAAACGATACTCCGCACGCTCATTGCCGAAGGTCCAAAAGCATTACAAACTCCTCGCGACTACAACGTCCGCGCCAATCTGATGTTTGCTTCGACAATGGCTCTCAACGGCTTAATCGGTACGGGAGTGCCGCAGGATTGGGCTACGCATGGAATAGGGCACGAACTTACCGCACGCTACGGACTTGACCACGGTCAAACTCTGGCAATCGTTTTGCCCGGAGCGCTAACTGTGTTAAGAGAGCAGAAAGGCGAAAAAATTGCCCAATGCGGCAGAAATGTCTTCGGAATTAACGAGCAAAACATTGATACCCAGATAGATAAAACTATTTCGGCAATAGAAAACTTCTTTGAGGAAATGGGCATCAGTACGCATCTTTCCCAATATGGTATAACCGAAGAGGCTGCCGATGCTGTTAGTGCGCGTCTCGCCGAACGTGGCTGGTTGCTTGGCGAAAAGCAGAATATTACCCCGCAGATGGTCAAAACAATCCTTTTGCTAAGAAAATAATCACTGTGAGAGACACAAAATATATCTTCGTTACCGGCGGCGTTACATCATCTTTGGGGAAAGGAATTATTGCGGCTTCGTTGGGTAAATTGCTGCAAGCACGCGGGTTTCGCGTTACCAATCAGAAACTTGACCCTTACATTAACGTTGACCCCGGCACCCTGAACCCTTACGAACACGGCGAATGTTACGTTACTGTTGACGGACACGAAGCCGACCTTGATTTGGGACATTATGAACGGTTCCTGGACGTGGAAACACATAAAGCAAATAACGTAACCACAGGGCGCATTTACCAGAATGTAATAAATAAGGAGCGCAGGGGCGATTTCTTGGGAAAAACAGTGCAGGTTGTACCGCATATTACCGATGAAATAAAGCGCAACATCAAAATGCTCGGTTCTCAGGGCGATTTTGATTTTGTAATTACTGAGATAGGAGGCACAGTTGGCGATATTGAGAGTTTGCCATACATCGAGAGCGTGCGCCAACTGCGCTGGGAACTCGGACGCAACTGCCTGATTGTCCACCTGACTTATGTTCCGTATCTTGCTGCTGCCAGGGAACTTAAAACAAAACCTACTCAACACAGCGTCAAAACATTGCAAGAGCAGGGCGTGCAGCCCGATATTCTGGTTCTGAGAACAGAACATGACATCCCTGCGGAGGTGCGCCGAAAAGTTGCGCTCTTCTGTAACGTTGAACCTTCAGCAGTGATGCAAAGTATTGATGTGCCGAGCATTTACAGAGTCCCTTTGAACATGCGGAGCGAAAAACTTGACGAGGTTGCACTCTCAAAATTAGGATTCGATTTGACAAAGACCCCGCAAGCCGATATGGACAGTTGGCAAACTTTTGTTGAGAAACTTGAAAATGCTACGCAGGAGGTGCGCATAGCCCTTGTTGGCAAGTATGTTCAGTTGCCGGACGCATACAAGTCAATAATAGAGTCGCTCATTCATGCCAGTGCGTACAACGACCGCAAATTGAAACTCAAGTTGATACTTTCCGATAAAATTACTGAGGAAAATGTAGCGAGCAAACTTGCTGATTTACAGGGTATTGTCATTGCGCCCGGCTTTGGGCAGCGCGGAATGGAAGGCAAATTTACGGCAATAAAATATGCTCGCCACAACGATATTCCGTGCCTGGGAATATGCATGGGAATGCAATCTATGTGCATTGAATTTGCGCGCAATGTGCTGGGCTACAAGAATGCTAACAGCACCGAAATAGACCCAAATACTTCTCACAACGTAGTTGACATAATGGACGAGCAGAAAAATATTCTCAATCTTGGCGGGTCCATGCGGCTGGGCGCTTACAAGTGCAAACTGAAAAAAGAGTCGAAAGTTTTTGCTATTTACGGTAAAGAAAAAATCAGCGAGCGACACAGGCACCGCTTTGAATTTAACAACGAATACAAAGATGCATTTGAACGTAACGGAATGATTTGCAGCGGATTAAACGAAGAAAGCAATCTGGTTGAAATCATTGAACTTAAAAATCATCGCTGGTTTATTGGCGTGCAATTTCACCCCGAATACAGCAGCACTGTGGTTCATCCGCATCCACTCTTTGCAAATTTTGTGAGAGCGGCAGTAGAAGAGGGCGTTTAGTGATAATAATTTAATTATTGCTGTCCGCTAAACATTTTTTTGCTCAAAAAAATCGGGGCTGATTTCTAATGATTGAAATCGACACGACAAACGGCTGAAAGCCGTACAATCAATAGCGTAGGACAACGTCCTACGGAACAGAACGCGAATAATACACAAGCCCCAACGGGGCGTAATCAATATGGTAACACTATAAATATCAAATAATTATGGAATATGATGAACGCTATTTGTGGAATTAGGTTTTCGATTACGCCCCTTCAGGGCTTGTCTTTTGGCTCGTTGCCAAATCGCAGGGCGTTGCCCTACGCTATTGATTTTGGGTTTTCAACCCAATGTCCTGACTTCGACACTCTCTACCTCTCATATTTTATAAAACATTCATTATCAATTTAATATAGGGAACTTCTAAAAACCCCGATTATAAAGTAAGGTTTAATCCAATGCCGGATTAAACCTTACTCTTTTTTTAGGAGTTCTCTATTCACTGTTAACTGCACTCTAACTGCTGCGTATACAGCGTAGCGCGTATCCGTAGCCGCGATAACCAATGACTGCGGGATTAACGTTACCACTGCTGAAGTAGAAGGTGTAAGTGTGAGTTGCTGAAAATGTACTACCCCAATAGTAGCCGTTTGATCCCTGTCTGTAGAGGCAACCACCGTTAAGATTTCGGAAGCCGTTCGCAGGCAAATGCAGCGTGGTTGTAACGCCGTCTGGTTTAATATCAAAGCCACGACCATTGCTATTGTACCAGGTCCAGGTGTTAGCAAGAGCGTTATCAGGAGAGTCACTGATTGTACCTCCTTTGTAAATGTTGCTCCATTCGTCCTGCGCAGGTATTCTCCAAGCAGTATTTGCGCTGGCTATGCCGTTGGTTTCGGGATAAAATGTTTCGTATGTTAAGCCATCTTCTTTTATTTTTGCACAGGGATCGTTAGGAGCAAAGCGACCTGTGCGCCAGAGTTGGTCCTTCTCAACATCAGGCAAGTCGTAAGCCCAGTTGTAGTTTTGTGCTCTTGTTGTGGTGATAAATTTTCCGTAATAGTTGTTATCTGCACGCGACACCTGTCGCCACGGGTAAGTCTGCGAGGTGCCGATAATATTGCCGTCTTCAAAAACTATTGGCGTAGCGGCACTGTAGGCAGCCTGATTTGTGCCTGCGGCGTTAGAACCGGCAACAAAGCCCGCGCCTGCTCCACGCTGCTCGTGCCCATCGCGGATGCGTCCCCACTGATAAAGGTCGCCGTAAATAGCCTCTTCGCCTGCCTGGTAGGTGTGCAAACCGTCTGCTTCGTTTGTTGGCGCTGCAAGGGTATGGTTTTTCTGCGCTGCAATGGTTAATTCTGTTGCTCCAAGGTTGAAGCACATAAAACTCAACCACTCGCCTTGCAGGTTTTTTGCGCCGCAGCCTACTGCTACCTCTGCAATGTTGGAAACTACGCTGTCGTTAGTGGCGTTCTTACCTACGCAAAAATACCTGTAAAAGCCTGTGTTATTGGCGTTTCGCGTTGTGCCTTTGATAACGCTTGTGGGCGTAAAGGCGTTTGTAGCAAAGCCCGAACCGTCTGAGGCAGTGCATTTTTGCGCAACGCGAATATG
>JAISWT010000026.1 GCA_031271005.1 Prevotellaceae bacterium
TTTTAAGAATTTCAAAGAAAAACCGTATCTTTGCGCCGGAAAATTTGGCTTGCAACTCAAATCACTGCTCACGCAGATGACGGTTTCTTTGTGTCTTTTTAAAACACGATGCAAAGATACGAAAAAAGTTTCGATATAAACAAGAAAAATCGAAAATATTTTCGATTTTTCTGTAAATAATTTTCATCATGTCTGTTATAAATCATAAAATCAACGAGTTAGTTAAAACTAAATTTAATGGTAATAATTCTAAATTTGCGGAATTTATGGGTACGAGCGAAGCAAACGTCAGAAATTATCGCACAAAAACGGAGCCAAAATTAGAATTTATCACTAAATTAGCACAAAAACTCGAAATAAGTTACGAGTATTTTTTAGGCGAGGACAGAGGAAAGCAGGAAAAAGGAATTCCGTTAATACCCATCGAAGCCATTG
Source organism: Prevotellaceae bacterium (assembly GCA_031271005.1). Classification (GTDB taxonomy): domain Bacteria; phylum Bacteroidota; class Bacteroidia; order Bacteroidales; family Paludibacteraceae; genus WRGS01. The sequence continues at coordinate 436 of JAISWT010000026.1, forward strand.
CGGGCTTCCCCGCCAGCGACAGTGAAGGCGTATTTTTGGAAGATTGCGAACGGTACCATATACCTGAATTTGAGCGAATTGGCGCAAAATTTTTAATTCGGGTATCGGGTAGCAGTATGTACCCCAAGTACTCAAACGGCGATTTGCTCGCCTGTACAAAACTCGAAGATATCCTGTTTTTCCAGTGGGGGAAAGTGTATGTTATTGACAGTTCGCAGGGCGCACTTGTAAAGCGCATTTTCAGAAGCGAAAACCCCGATAGCATCACGCTCGTAAGCGATAATAAAGAAAAATACCCGCCATTTGATATTCCAAAGTCCGACATTCGCAGTTTGAGTATCGTTTTAGGAGTGGTAAGATTAGAATAGAAAAACACAGCGCCTGAAAAAATCGAAAAAAAATGATATAGACGACACAAATTGGAATACAGTATTTTTCTCAAAACACTCCAAATAACACTCTAAATAAAAAAAATATCTGCCCATAAATCATTGATTTACAGACAGATAACTCAAATTGATTGTTGTCCCACAAGGATTCGAACCCTGACAGACAGAACCAGAATCTGTAGTGCTACCGTTACACCATAGGACAAACTGTATTCTTTTGTGGCTGCAAAAGTACAAAAAAAGTTTGTTTTAGAGTAATTTTTTTTGATTTTTTTTGTAAAAAATTTTACTTACTGATAAGAAACTAATGTTAAGTTAATTGTTAAATAGATTTATAATTTGCTAATTAATAGATATTTACAATAAATATTTTTGACATTTCATACTTTACTTAACACTAATAACTTATAAAAGTTTCAATCTTAACGGATTGAAACTTTGGTAGAAAATGACATTTTTTACAAGTTCACTATTAGTTTTCAGTTTTCAGAACTTGGAGTTTATTGGGATTGCTTCAATATGCTTTTTCGTCTTTTTTGAGTAGGCGAAAAAAAGTTTTAAAAATAATATATATGTCTAATACCAGCGACCAGTTTCGCACATAAAAAGTGTCGGCAGCAATGCGCCGCGCCATCTCTTCTTCGCAATTTACTGCGCCGCGCAGCCCGTTTGCCTGCGCCATTCCTGTGATTCCGGGTGGCACATGGTGGCGCAGATAATATTTGCGGATTGTTTTTTTGTAATAATCATCTTCCACTTTCATGTGCGGACGCGGACCTACAACAGACATATTTCCGAGCAGCACATTGAAAAATTGCGGGAACTCGTCCAGACTTGTTCGGCGCAGAAATTTGCCGACCCGCGTGATACGCTTGTCGTCTTTTTCGGTAGACTTGATGTCGTTGTCGCTGCTCTGACACATCGACCTGAATTTGAGACATTTAAATTTTCTGCCTTTGAAGCCAATACGCGGTTGCATATAAAAAACATCACCTTTAGAATCGAGTTTTATGGCAATAGCAATGATTGGAACGAGCCACCACAAAACAAAAACACACATCAGAAGCGAAAAGATTAAATCGAAGATACGCTTCACGTACCTGTTGAACCTGTTGTCGAGCGGGAAAGAATTATAAACCAGAACAGGAAAAATGCCATAATAATCCATTTTCATAGAAGCGAAGTCGTCATAAAACACAGATGGGATAAAGTTCAGGGTTCTATTATGCCCGTTAGCCCAAGTGATTAAATTTTCTATCGCCTCATTGGAAATTTTGCCGCTCATGGAGATGAAAATTATATCAATATCATTTTGCACAACAAACTTCTTACAGTCTTCGAGGTCGAAACTGTAAATCTTTTGTCCTGTATCGGGCTGCATATCCGCCAGAAAGCGACCGCAAATATTCAACCCCAACTGGTTTTTCGATTTAATAATAGAAATCAAATCGTTGGTATTGTGATTGTTATCGACAAAAATCACATTCCGACCGTTTGTTCCATGTATTCTATACCTGTTAGCAATAAATATATACACAATCCGGCAACAGAACAGAACAACCAATAGCACAACCAGAAACAGCAGCGAAAACTTGTACGAGAACAGAAAAAACGATTTAACTCCCGAAACCAAGATTAAAATCACTGCATACATGGTCAACTGCGTGGTAAGTTTCTGAACAAATTGATAGGGTTTTGTAAAACGCGATATGTCATAAAGTTTTACATTCCCCGCGATTAAGAACCAACTTATCTCAAAGATAAAAAATGCTTTGTAATGAGCACGCAGCAAACCCTCAATCGACATGTAACTCCCCGTACTTCCATATTGAAAATAAAGAAACACGAAGAAAAATACCCCCACGATAATCAGGTCTATTATCACCTGAAAAATGAAATGGTAGCGTAAAAAATTTGATTTTTTCATTTTCAGTATAAGATAATTTTTACTAAATATTTTAAAATAAATGCTTTAACTGGTTAATAGGGTCGTCCTGTTATCGGATTGCAAAATTAAAAAAAATTAATTAAAGAAAAAAACAAAAATTAAAAATAGTTTTAAATTGAAAAAAATAATATGGAACACGAAAATAAAAAAATATTGTTATTTTTGTGTCTTCAAAATCTATTGAACACAGATACACAACCCCAAAGAAATAAATCATAAATTATAAATCATAAATTATAAACAATAAATAGATGAGACCCTTCCTTCTCCGCGTAGCAGAGGCATATTTCGGGCATTTTGGAGACCAAGTCAGCCGTTTTACTTTCGTTTTTCCAAACAGAAGAGCGGGCGTTTTTTTTCAGAAATATTTGTCGGAATTAATTGACAAGCCCATATTTTCGCCCGATGTTCATACAATCACAGATTTTTTCGCATCGCTGTCCGATTTCCGCATGTCAGAACGCCTCGACAACCTTTTTCGCCTGTATAGAATATATCAAAAACACAGCAAACGCACCGAAAGTTTCGACAATTTTGTGTTCTGGGGCGAACTTTTGCTCAACGATTTTGACGAAATTGACAAACATTTGGTCGATGCAAAACAGTTATTTACCAATATTTTAGACCTTAAAGAAGTAGATTTGATTTTCGACTCGCTAACCGACGAGCAGAAAAAAGCAATCAAACAGTTCTGGTCAAATTTCATTCCGCTTACAGAAGGCAAGCAAAAAGAGGAATATATTGCCACGTGGCGCATTTTGCTTCCAATTTACAACGACTTCTGCTCAGAACTCTTTGCCGAAAATATGGCTACGCAGGGAATGTTGTGGCGGTGGGTTGCCGAGCAGTTGAAAAACGGACACATTGACAGCATTGATAACAAAGAATTTGTATTTGTGGGATTTAATGCGCTTACAGCCTGCGAATTACAACTGTTTAAAGAACTGAAAAAACGCGGAATTGCCGACTTTTACTTTGATTACGAATTGGAACAACTGCAAGAGAGCAACAATATTGCCGCGCGCTTTTTTAAGGAAAATACATCTGAATTTCCGTCAAAATTTAAAATTGACCCTGACATTATTCCGCTCAATGACAAATACATAGAGCGAATTTCTGCTCCGTCGGCAGTGGGGCAGACAAAGCAGGTGTACAGGATTCTGGAAAATCTGGCAAGCGCGGGACATCTGTCAGAAAACGGACTTAACACCGCAATTGTGCTAACAGACGAAAATTTGTTGTTGCCAATGATGCATTCGTTTCCTCCTGATATTCAAGATATTAACATCACGATGGGATTTCCGCTAAAAACAACGCCGGCGTTCGCGCTGTTCGAGCATCTTTTCAGTTTGCATAAACGCGCGCGTAAAGATAAAAACGGTCAGATAATATTTTATCATAAAGATGTACTTAATATTTTGAACCACAGATATATAACCGACAAATTGAAGGAACAGACTTTTAATTTGAAAAATAAAATTATTAAGGAGAATAAAATTTACGCAGAAAGTAGTTTATTTGCTGAAAACCAATTACTTGCAACTGTTTTCAGCGAGCAGACAGACGAAAACCGTTTCATTGATTATCTGTTAAAAATTATTTCGGAAATAAGGCAGCAATGGAGCGGCAACGAAAATGAAAACATTGACAATCAACTTGACAGCGATTTTCTGTATCAATACTATCTGATTTTCAATCGGACAGGCGACATTATTAAGACCTATTCCGGCAACATAACACTCTCCCTCCAAACGCTGATGCAGTTGTTGCGCCGTGTTACTCAGGGACTTACGGTCCCTTTTGAGGGCGAGCCTCTGGCTGGATTGCAGGCAATGGGAACACTCGAAACGCGACTGCTCGACTTTGAAAACGTGATAATTACAGACTGCAATGAAGGCACATTCCCAAAAGGAGAACAAAATAACAGTTTCATTCCGCAAAGTTTGAGGCACACATTTGGCTTGCCAATAAGCAGTATGCACGACTCAATAGGAACGTATCATTTTTACAGACTTATATCACGCGCAAAACGTGTCTTTCTGCTGTTCGATTCGCGCAGCGAAGGGCTGCGTACAGGCGAAGAAAGCAGATTCCTATTGCAGTTGAAATATCAGTACAATCTAAAAATGGTGGAAAAAAACTTGTCGTACAACATCGCTTTTGATGAAAAAAAACTGTTAGAGATGCACAAAACGCCCGAAATTTTGCAGAAATTGCAGAAATTTATCGCGCCAAATGCCGAAAAATCACTTTCGCCTTCATCTATTAATACATATATTGACTGTCCGTACAAATTCTATCTTGCTAATATTGAGAACATTAAAGAAGAAGACAAACTTGATGAACTGATAGACAGCAGCGCATTTGGCAGAGTTTTTCATAAGGCAATGGAATTTATTTACAAAGATTTTGAGGGCAAAACTGTTGAAATTCATCATTTTGACAAGGAACTGTTAAACAGCAATAATATTGTAAAAGTAATAAATATGGCTTTTTCCTCAGAAATTTTCAGGAACACTGACTGCAAAGAAGTTGAATTGGAAGGCAATAACTTGCTGATTTCCAAACTGTTGGAAAAGTACGTCAAGCAAGTTTTAAAAATCGACAAAAAGCACGCACCGTTTCTGTATGTCGCTTCCGAACAGCGTTTTAAAGTCTGTTTTCCCATAAAAAACGGGACTTTGCCTGTCAGTTTAATGGGAATTATCGACCGCATTGACGAGAAAAACGGCGCTGTGCGTATTCTGGACTACAAAACAGGCTCAGGCGAAAATGTGTTTGAAAACGTTGAGCAAATTTTTGATGCCCAATGTGAAAAACGTCCGAAATACGCGCTGCAAACCCTTTTTTACGGCATCTTATACGGCGACAGATTGAACGCAAAAATCGTTCAACCCGGCATAATTTTTTTGCGTGAGGTATTTAAAGATGACTTTTCAACGGAGATACGACAAAAAACGGGCAGCGGAACCGACGGCGCTGTTACCGACATTTCGCAGTTCAAAGATGACTTCGCAATGCAACTGACCGCCTGTCTCGAAGAGATTTTCGACCCCAAAGTCCCATTCCTGCAAACCTCATTATCAGGGAATTGCGAAAAATGCGGATTCGTAGATATTTGTGAAAAATAAAAAACATCAGCGTCTTTTGTAATGCTTAAATGCTGCGTCCGGGATACACTTCAAGCGCTTTGCGCAATACTTCAACAGCCTCTATAAGTTCCTGTTTTTCAAGCACGTATGCAATACGCACTTCATTGTTGCCTTCACCGTCTCCGCTATAGAAGCCCGACGCGGGCGCGAGCATAACCGTTTTGCCATTGTGCTGAAAATCAGAGAGCAACCATGCACAAAATCTGTCGGCATTATCAATCGGCAAGCGGGCAACAGTGTAGAACGCGCCCTGTGGCATTGGCGAATAGACTCCCGGAATCGTGTTGAGCGCATCTATCAAGCAGTTGCGTCTCGAAATATATTCATCAAAAACGGCTTTCATATAGGTATCAGGCGTTTGACGGTAAGACGCCTCGGCAACAATTTGCCCCAACAGCGGCGGGCTAAGGCGTGCCTGACAAAGTTTGGTTACTGCCTCCAAAATCTTACGGTTCTTGGTTACCAACGCGCCTATGCGTACTCCGCATTCGCTGTAACGCTTTGATACAGAATCGATTAAAACAATGTTGTCTTCTATGCCCGACAAATGAAAAGCCGAGACATGCGGCTTGTCGGTATAGCAAAATTCGCGGTAGACCTCGTCGGCAAACAGATACAGGTCGTATTTTTTTACCAAATCACGTATCTTTTCCATTTCGTCCTGCGAATAGATGTATCCGGTAGGGTTGTTGGGGTTGCACACCAAGATTCCGCGCGTTTTTGGCGTAATCTCCTCCTCGAAACGTTCGATTGGCGGCAAGGCAAAACTCTGATTTATAGACGATGTTATCGGCTTTACCACTACTCCTGCCGCCAGTGCAAACGATTTGTAATTTGCGTAAGCCGGCTCGGGGATAATGACCTCGTCGCCCGGATTAAGGCAGGCTGTGAACGCAAAGTTTACGGCTTCCGACCCCCCGGTGGTGATTATAATCTCATCGGGCAACACATTGATATTGAAACGTTTATAGTATTCTGACATCGCCGTACGCAACGACCATATACCCTCCGAAGGGCTGTACTCCAAAATTTGGCGGTCAATGTTTTTCAGCGCACTCAACGCAACTTCGGGAGTGTGAATATCGGGTTGCCCTATGTTGAGGTGAAAAACCCCTGTTCCGCGTGCCTTGGCTGCATTGGCAAGCGGCACAAGTTTTCTGATGGGAGAGGCGGGCATCAAAGCGCCTCTGGTTGAAATATTTGGCATAATATTAGATTTTTTTTAGTTAAATTATTTCCTGCAAAATTAATAGAAATTTTTGTTTGAAACAAGACCTTTAGTCCTAAATCTCTTCCGAAAAATTAGGATTTGCGCAATCATTGAGACCTCAAACAAGTGATTTTTCGGGCAGCAAAAGTATATAAAAGGTACGACTTTGCCAAACTCGCGCTTTGCAGGGCGAAAAAGTAGCAACACGCACATTCAGGTTCTGAAAAAAGAGTTTTCAACGCATAAACATGCGTGAATTTCATTGAGGAAAAAAAGATTTTTTATCCTGTCAGGAGGGAAAAGTAACATTATTTGCTTAAAAAATGCTAATTTTGCGACTTTTGAATTTCTTTTTGCCCCAAATTAATATATGCATAAAAATATTTTACTCGGAAAAACGATAAATGAACTAAAAAGATCTGTTCTCAAACTGGGAATGCCCGCCTTTACAGCAAATCAGATTGCTGAATGGCTGTACAAAAAACGCGCCGTTTCGTTCAATGAAATGACAAATATTTCGTTGAAAAACAGGAATTTACTTGCCGAAAATTTTGAGACAGGCTTAAACAGTCCTGTTAAATTTCAGGAATCAAAAGACGGGACAAAAAAATATTTGTTTCAAACTCCGGAAAATCAGTTTGTAGAAGCGGTATATATTCCTGATGATGAGCGTGCAACCATTTGTGTTTCGTCTCAGGCGGGCTGTAAAATGGGATGTCGCTTTTGTATGACCGGCAAAATGGGCTTCAGTGCAAATCTTTCTGTTGCCGACATTTTAAATCAAGTGATGTCGATACCGGAGAGTAGCAAACTCACAAATATTGTATTTATGGGTATGGGCGAGCCGTTTGATAATCTTGATAACCTGCTCAATTCCATCGAAATACTTACCGCCGATTACGGACTTGCGATGAGTCCGCGCCGCATTACCGTTTCTACGGTCGGTATGGTGAGCGAGATGAAAAAGTTTGCCGAAAGCGCCTCCTGCAGGCTGGCAGTAAGTTTACATTCGCCGTTTCCGCGTGAACGGCTGGCGCTTATGCCTGCGGAGAAGGCGTTCCCAATGCAGAAAATTTTTGAGGAATTTAGGACGCGCGAGTTCTCGCGCCACAGCCGTCTCGCCTTTGAATACATTATGTTTGCCAACCTGAATGACGACCTGCAACACGCTGCCGCGCTGACAAAACTGCTCAACGGATTGCCCTGCCGCGTAAATCTTATCAAGTTCCACGCAATACCCAACGTGGATTTACGCCCTGCCGATGAGCAAAAAATGCTCGATTTTCAGACATTCTTAAATAACAAAGGAATTATTTGCACTATTCGGCGCTCGCGCGGGGAAGATATTTTTGCAGCCTGCGGAATGCTTTCAACAAGAGTCCGAAAAAAAATTAGCAGATAGCAGATAGCAGATAGCAGATAGCAATTAGCAATTAGCAATTAGCAGATAGCAATTAGCAAATCGTAATTCGTAATTTTTAATTCGTAATTGGATTTAATTCCTTCATTCCTTCATTCCTTCATCGCTATCTGCTTCGCGCTTTTTTCAGAAATCCCCATTTTGTCTGAATTTTGTAAAAGATTTTTGGGATGTGCTGTGTATGTGGAAACTTTTATGTATATTTGCAAAAATTTTTTTGTTTAGTAATTTTATGCAAAAACTACTGAATTACATAATACTGCCAGCCTTTTTTGCGGCGATAATGGGTTCGTGCATTACCGCTCGCGACATTAACTATATGCAGCCCGCCGGCGGCGGCATTAGCGCGTATGTTGATTCACTTTCGTTCAGCGACTACAAACTGAAAAGAGGCGACTATCTTTATATAAAGGTATATTCAATTGACGAAAATCTCACCGAAATTCTAAATGGGGCAGCCGTTGTTGGTGACGTTACGCAGTCGCTTCGCGTTGGCGAGTCGCCAGTTGCAGATTTGTTCGTGTATTTGATTGACCGACAGGGAAACATTGACTTCCCTCTGACCGGCAAAATCAGGCTCACAGGCAAAACCCTGCGCGAAGCAAACCGCGAAATAGAAAAAAAACTTGCTAATGTATTATCCGAATTTTCTATTGATATTCAGATAGTTAAGAAATATTTCAGCGTTATAGGGCAAGATAAGTCAGGACGTTTCCCCATTACCAAAGAAAAAATGACAATCTTTGAAGCATTGGCAATGACCGGCGACCTGGGAAATTACAGCGACCGCAGTAAAATACAATTAATCAGAGAAATAGACGGGAAAACACTAATCAAAACTTTTGATATACGGAGTGTAGATATTATCAATTCGGAATTTTATTACGTTGAGCCAAACGATATTCTGTATGTGCCGACAATGAGGAACGAATTTTTCGGAATTTCAAACCTCACCGGGTTAATATCCTTTGTACTAACTACTTACTCTTTCGGATTCTGGGTATACAAACTTGCTAAACCAACACAGTAAAATTAATACATATAAAATATTCCGAAATAAGAAGCCCCGTTTTTAAAGGTAAAACCATCACACAATATTCTGCCTGTATTTTTAGAACAAAAACAATAGTTTATAACTTTAATTCTTATTAAAATGCAAAAAAAAATTCTATACATATTATTTCTTGCCGTAACAATGACCTCGTGCTACACTTACCGCGACAAAGCGTTGTTGCAAACGAGCAGTTATTTGCCTGTATATGACTCTGTTGCATTCAAAGCATATTACTTGCGTCCCAACGATGCCATTATTTATCGCGTTATTTCAATAGACCAAACGGCAAGGATTTTTGGCGGACTAAATTCAATATCGACGAATACGGGTGGATTGAATGCGAGCAACATAGTTTCGTATCGTATTTATCAGGACGGGACAATTGACATCCCCTACGTTAAGGGCATTAAAATTGGCGGGCTAACCATCTCCGAAGCCGAAAAGGAGGTGCAGCGGCGTATAAGAACAATTATTCCGGACGCAAGCGTTAAAATCGCTCTGGCAAACAATACATTTTATACCGTTGGCGACATTGGAAACGGAGAATTTTATATTTACAAAGACAGAATGAATATTTTTCAGGCGCTGGCGCAAACGGGGCTTGTGCCTGTGATGGGCGACAAAAAACACATCAAAATTTTGCGACAGCAGCCGGACGGTTCCTCTAAAATAATTGAGTTTGACATCAGACCAAAATCAATCATTAACTCTGAGTATTATTACGTTTATCCTAATGACGTGATTTATGTACGCCGCGACCCGAACAGTTTCTACAAAGTGCAAAACTTCGGCGCAACATTGGCGCTGATTACCTCGTCTTTCAACTTTCTGGCTACCATTTTATTGTTTAAATAAAGGCAGTTTTCAGTTATTAGTTATTAGTTATCAGTTTTTGCGGATTTTTATTTATGAAATCTTTCCAACTGTTGTACGATTTTTGCATTGTGGGTCTGTTCATTTGTAAGAAATGACAATATGCGGCAGCGAGTCCGTCTGTGGCATCAAGTTGCGGCAGCATTTGCTCTTCGGGGATGTGCAAAAACCTCTTTAACATATCGGCAACCTGCATTTTCGATGCCTGTCCGTTGCCCGTAATCGCCATTTTTATTTTCAGTGGAGCATATTCGGTGATTGGGATGTCGCGGAAAAGGGCGGCAGACATTGCCACGCCCTGTGCGCGTCCGAGTTTGAGCATCGACTGCACGTTTTTGCCGAAGAAAGGCGCCTCAATTGCCATAAAATCAGGATGATACTCATCTATAAGCGACAGCGCTCGCGAGAAAATCTTTTGCAGTTTAAGATAATGGTCGCCTAATTTATGCAGTTCCAGAACGCCCATTGCCAGTAGTGCAGGGCTGTTGTGCCTCACTTCCAAAATCCCATAGCCCATCACAGTAGTGCCGGGGTCTATGCCCAAAATTATTTTTTCAAATTCCATTGTGCAAAAATAGAAAAAAACGTGATTCAAACAAATCTAAATTTACATACACATAATGCCCCAATCCTCCTGCGATGTTCTCCATTTCCTTTTGGGATATTTCGGAAATAGTCCCCCTGCTAAAAATTAATTTTTTCATTGCACAAAATTATTAAAATTGTTAATACAAAAAAACTGTTTTTACAGTTTCCTCACTGAGGCTGCCTCAAAAGTCAATTTCACCACAAAGAATCACTCAAATATCACAAAGAATATATATTGAAAATCAACACTTTGCGTTCATTGTGAAACACTTCGTGCCCTTTGTGGTAAAGAAACTTTGACTTTCGATACAACCCCAGTGAGTATAAGAATTTATTATTTGGTATAGAAATAATGTTGTACCTTTCCTTTGCAAAAAACCTTTTTTTCATTTCATGCGCTTGGAAGTCGCAAGATTTTCATGTAATTTTGTATTTTAAAATTAAAAAAAACAGCGAATATGAACAAAGAACTTTCAGATAAAATCAGTTTTATTTCTTTTATCGTTCCCGAATTTGCAGCAGCATACAAAATGAACATACAGAAGGCGTATCATTATTTAAAAGAATACGGCGGTTGGGATTTTCTCAACAATCATTGGTGGGCGTTGCATACCGACAGCAAGTATTATGCTTTGCGGAATTTGTACGAAGTTTGCTATAAGAACGGAGGTATGCGATGAGAGTTTATCACGGCAGTTATACGGAAATTACGGAAATTGACTTGACAAGATGCGAGCCGCGCAAAGATTTTGGGCAAGGTTTTTATGTTACGAAATATCACACACTTTTGTTTAAAAAACCATGGCAGGAAATTTATGAAATGCTGAAAAAAGAAATGGGAAAATATATTTAATTTCTGATAAAAATCAAAATTACAACTTTGGGAGCGATTCTGCAAAGAGCGCTCTCTTTTTATTAAAATTTTTGTCGGTCGGTAGTGATTGAAAATTGCATTTCCCCAATCTGACGCTTTTTTAGTAACATCAAAATAAGTTTTAATCAAATGAGAATAAGTAAAATTAATTTTTTTCTCTTATTAGTTGGTTTTAATTTTGTATCCGTATTTTCGCAAAATGCGGACACAAAATTAATTGAATGTGTAAATTTCTTAAACACACAAAACACATCTGCCAAAGATTATGTTTTAGGGCTGTTTGAGAAGTATGATATTGTTGTTTTGTGCGAGCGCTATCATCAGGAGATGACGCAATACGACCTGATTTTTGACATTGTGTCCGACAAAAAATTTACCACAGGTTGCGGACAAATAATGATGGAGGTGGGCGTGTCAAATTCCGGTGAAAAACTGAACCGTTTTTTGCATAACGATACTTTGCCGGAGGCAAAAGTAGAAGATAATCTTTTGAATATTATCAGGAATAATGACTTCAATCCGCTGTGGGAAATGACAAATTATCCGACTTTTATAAAAAGACTGCATTACTTTAACAAAACTTTGCCCAAAGAGCAAAAAATAACCGTGCATCCTGTTGATGTGCCGTTTTGGTGGGATAATATAAAATCGCGCAAAGAATATAAAGCCACAATGGATACGGTAGACTCCGGTTTGCGCGATGAAATTATGGGAAAACAAATGCAGAAAATTATTACTGAAAACAAAAATAAAAAATTCCTGATAATAATGAATTCTTATCATTCGTGGTTTCTGCCCAAAGAATACGGCGCGGCTTGGTGGGTTAAAGACAGGTTTGCCGACAGAACTGTTAATGTATTAATTAACAACGTATTTAACAAAAATTTGACTGGCGAAGGGCAATGGGACGCGGCTTTTAAAATAACAAGCAATGAAAATTTGGGGTTCGATTTTGAAGACACACCTTTCGGGCAAACAGACTTTAGAAAATATGTGGGCGAACTGTCTGACCCCGAATTTGACAGCATTTTTTTTAAGACATACAACAAAATGCAGGATTTTTTTCACGGCTATGTTTTTTACTTGCCCGTTGAAAAGCATATTTTGTCTTACGGCTATCCGAATTATATAGAAGGAAAATTCAAAAAAGAATTTGGCAGACGCTCGGCAATAGCCTACGGCAAACTTATTTCTTTTTTTGGAAAATATAAGATTCGCAAACACTTTAACACAGTCCGACAAAAACGCTATGATAATCTTGAAAGCCTGATAAATACGCGGGATCAATGGTTGCAAAAATAAATAAATCGGCAAAAAAATATGGAAAATGAAATATTAAACAACAAATATGTATTCAATCCCTGTTATATGACGCAATGAACAATTAAACTGTCGGAACAGTTTTAACAGTTTTAATAGCCAACAGAAATTAAATGTTGTGATATATAGCAATTATTCACTGTTGGCTATTAGTCTGTCATCTGTTATTCCTGCCGAAAGAAATTAATCTGTCAATAAGAAATCAGATATTTTTATTACTAAAAAGTATTATTATTCAAATTTTATCTTTACCTTTGTCTGTTTTTATGAATTTAACTTAATTACTTTGATAAAAACAGTTGAATCCGTTTTACTTAAATTAAATTTTTTTGCACAATGAAAAATAAGTATATTGACCTTATTGAGCAGAGTTTTGAATTTCAAAATGATGAATTTACGGTGAAGGATAACGAACTTTACTGGTTTGATATTCCACTAATGGACGTTATAAAGCAGTACGGAACTCCCCTTCGGATTGCGTATTTGCCAAAAATTGCAATGAATATACAGAAAGCCAGACGCATGTTTAACGTGGCAATGGCTAAAGTAGATTATGCCGCCGACTACAATTACTGTTACTGTACAAAGAGTTCTCACTTCTCTTTTGTGATAGAAGAAGTACTCAAACAAGGGGTGCATATAGAAACTTCGTCGGCGTTCGACATTAACATTATGGAAGTGTTACATGCACAGGGATTGCTCAAAAACGACACCTTCATTATATGCAACGGCTTTAAACGTCCGCAATACATTGAAAATATTCAAAATCTTATTAGTCAGGATTTTACCAACGTAATTCCTATTTTAGACAATAAATTTGAACTCGATTTGCTGCTTAAAGATTTTGATAAAAACTTTAAAGTTGGAATCAGGATTGCTTCGGAAGAAGAACCTAAATTTGATTTCTACACGTCGCGTCTTGGAGTGCGATACAAAGATATTATTCCTTATTACAAGAATCATATTGCAACCAACAGTCAGGTAGAACTTAAAATGCTGCACTTCTTTATCAATACAGGCATTAAAGATACTGCATATTATTGGAACGAATTGAACAAGGCGGTTAATCTTTATTGCGAATTGAAAAAGGTTTGCCCAACGCTCGACAGTTTAAATATTGGTGGCGGATTCCCCGTTCAAACTCATTTGGATATGGCTTTCGAGTATGAATATATGGCAGAAGAAATTGTTGCCCAGATTAAAAACATTTGCACTACTCATAGTGTCCCGGAGCCACATATTTTTACCGAGTTCGGGTCATACACGGTTGGCGAAAGCGGCGCAATGCTCTATTCAATTGTAAACCAGAAGAAACAGAACGACCGAGAGTTGTGGAATATGATTGACTCCTCGTTTATGACTACGCTGCCCGACACTTGGGCAATAAATCAGCGATACGTTTTTCTCGCCATAAATAATTGGGACTCTGAATATGAGCGCGTCAATCTTGGCGGACTCACCTGCGACAGCGAAGATTATTACAACGCAGAAGTACACTCAAACGCCATTTTCCTGCCCAAAATGGAGATTGACCGCGAACAATATATCGGATTTTTCCATTGCGGCGCCTATCAGGAGTCGCTTAGCGGCTTCGGAGGCATTCAACATTGCCTTATTCCCGCGCCCAAACTCGTGCTGATTGACCGCGATGAAGACAATGAATGGTACACCAAACTGTTTGCCAAAGAGCAGAGTTACAAAAGCATGCTCAAAATTTTGGGATATTGAATTTTGGAAATTCCTGAAAATTGTTTATTGCTTGTTGAACGTCATTTTCAAAATGCGTATTTACATTGAATAAACTGCGCTTTTGAAAATGACGTTCAACAAGCAATAACCTGATTTTCAGGAGTTCCCTTTTAAAATTGTGTTTTGAATTGAAGATGAGGCTGTCTCAAAAATTTAATTTTACCACAAAGAACACAAAGAACACAAAGAACAGATGTTGAAAACCGGCGCTTTGTGTTCATTGTGAAACCTCCCGCTTTGGCGGGACAAGTATTGTGCCCTTTGTGGTAAAGAAACTTTGGCTTTTGAGACAACCCCAATTTTCGATTGTTTTTGCTTTTTTAAAATAATTTTTTGTAAATTTAAAACAAAATTCTGATTTTTATATTAATTTTGCAAAAAATATATAAAAGTTATTTTTTTCAGATAATAATTATTTCTTTTAAAAAATTGAATATCAATAACTTATAAGGCTATTTGATTCTTGTTATTCAATTTGTAAAAAAATATCGAAAACCTTTTTTAACGCAAAAATTTCAATATATTTACCAGATGAAACGTATTTTTACATTAATTTTCGCAGTTGTAACAGTTGTTGTTGTGCTTACCAACTGTTCGTCTCCTCAAAGTTTGTACCGTAAGGGCAATTATTATCAAGCAGTAATAGAGGCAGTTAAAAAGTTGCGCTCCAAACCTGATAATGTACCTGCACAGGAGGTCTTAGTTGCTGCTTACCCTATGGCTCAGGACATCGCTCTGCGCGTTATCAACAATAAGAAAGCCGAAACAAACAATCCTGACAGGCATTATTTTATTGTAGAGCAATATGAAAACCTGAATCGTATTGCGAGCGAAATTTACCGCAGTCCTGCTGCTCTGAAACTTGTTACACAGCCACGCGAATATATCGGCGAGTTGCAGGCAGCCAAAAATGCGGGCGCCGAAGAGTTTTACAAGTTAGGAACCGATGCTTTGCGGGTGCGCGAAGTGCGGCAGGCACGGCAGGCGCTGGACTATTTCAACAAAGTTCAGAACTTTGTGCCAAATTACAAAAACGTTGCACAGTATATTGAGCAGGCAAATTTTTATGCAACTTTGCGCGTCCTCGTGCAGCGACCGCTCACTAACAGGTCATATCAAATCTCGGCAGATTTCTTTTTTGACGATTTGATGGCGGAACTGCGGCGACAGGGCAATCGGAAAAAAGTGGAATTTTACAGCGAAGAAGAAGCGAAATTAGCAGGTATCACTGACCCGCATCAAATTATAACTCTCGATTTGCTGGACTTTACGGTGGGCAACGCACGTGAAACAAACAGTTTTATTGACTGCAAACGCGACAGCGTACACGTTGCCGATGCTTACGACAAGGAAGGCAACAAAATACCCGCCTATGCCACCGTAAGAGCGAAATTGCAGATTTATCGCTTGGAGTTGCTTTCGCAGGGCGTTTTAAGTGTGTTTATTACCGATGCCGCAACCAATAAACCTGTAGGGCAACAAAAATTTGCGGGTCAATATGTTTGGACCTCCGAATGGGCTACTTACTCAGGGGACGACCGCGCACTGAGCGACAATCAGAAACGTCTTATTCAGCGACAGCGTGAAATCCCACCGCCACCACAAGATTTGTTTGTGGAATTTACAAAGCCAATATTCGTGCAGACAGTGAATTATGTAATAAATTGGTATTCACAATTTTAGACAAAAAAAAGACAAACTTGAAAAACGGCGTTCAAGTCTGGAAATAAACGGCGTTCAAGTCTGGAAATATTGAAAAATACAGCGCTGCACAATAATTCGGTCTGTGGAGCGCTGTTTTTGTGCGTTTTAACAATTATCTCATTGTGAGTACCACAGGCAATTTTATTTCCTGTGTTTTGGAATCGCCGTTAACATTAAACAGTTGAAAATAAAGAACATATACGCCCGGATTTGCAAGTTTGCCGTTGGTTTTTGTTCCGTCCCACACCATATACCCGTCCGCAGAGAGCAATACCCTGTCGCACAATTGCTTAATTCTGTTCCCTACCGCGTCAAAAATTGCGGCGTTTGCCGTTGCGCCTGCCAGTTCGGTGGCATAATGAATATAGCAGAGGTCGTTGAAGCCGTCGTTGTCGGGCGAAAAGTGTTCGGTGGCAAGCCATACACGGTTTTCGCTTTGACTGCCCGCAATTTCGCGGAATTGCGAGTTCATGTAGCCCGGCGTTCCATATTGCACTTGCGAGGCTGCCGAGTGCCACGAACTTGCTGATTGCGAAGGCATTGAAGGGTTAATCTTTTCGAGCGAAACGTTTTTGACATTGTTCACAAGCGGATGATGCCATTTTGACGAATATGAAAAGGAGTCGAACTCATTCGTGCCGTCTTCATCGAGCAAAGTTAGCGTTGCCTCTTCGTTGTTGAGCGTGTTCCAGCGTGCTACGCTGTAAATTGTTGAAGTGGCGGCGGAAATACCAAAATAATCGTAAAGCAAATTTGCATCTGTGCAAAAAGCCGCGTAACTATTTGGCAACAAGTAACTTGCATACGGAATATTTACAAAAGTATTGTAAGAACCATCAGTTTTCAAAACGGTGAATTTCACTCCCGAAACATCAAGGGTATCCGCACTTAGATTGGCTATTTCAACATATTCTACCGTATTGTCCGAGACATTGAACATAACTTCATTCCACACAATGTCGCCATACTGAGGCTTACGGTAAACTTTCGGTTCTAATGCCTTTTCACCTGTAACATTCACATTATCAAAAGCATAGAAATTACCTGTAGTTTTTGTATTACTGTAAAGCAGCCCGAAATAATTGCCGTGAATAACCGAAATATCATTTGTTTCTCCTTCTAAAAAATAGTCGTTCTCATCTGCTTTTTTTGAAAAGAGTTGTAAATTTCCCTCTGTGTCGCGCGTAACTTTAATGCTTATAATCAATGGATTAATATCTGTACGCTTGTCTTGTCCGTCAATAATTTTCGTTTTTTTAGTTCCGTGCTGGGCAAAAAGTGAAACTTCGTCATTCGTTCCGCCAATCTGAACATAGTACGCTGCGCACGAATCGGGATTTATTATATTGGAAATCAAATAAATACAGGCATAATTACTTGCACTTGTGGGGTAATTAACAATCACATCTGTTTCCCACATAGCATCATCAATAGATTGCGAAGGCGTGAAAAGGTACGACACAGAGGCATCGACAGCCCTTGACTGCAAGCGCAACTCGTTGTTGACCCAAAAATTGTCAGTTGTGCCTGTCCATGTCGGATTTTCTGTGAAATTGCCGTCCGAAAAGTTGTCCTGCACCTGCGCCACACAAAACAGAGGTAAAAACAAAAACATCAGAAGTTGTGATGTTTTTTGCATTTGTTTTAATAACATTTCAGTCAAATTATATATATGTTTAGATTTCTGACATTCAATCACTTATCTTAACAGGAACGAGAACTTGTCAATGTTTTTCAGCGCTATTCCCGTTCCGCGTGCAACTGCGTGCAACGGGTCGTCAGCAATGCGGAACAGAATATTGAGTTTTTCGGTTAGGCGTTTGTCCAGCCCGCGCAACAACGCGCCACCGCCGGCAAGATATACCCCTTGCTTTACAATGTCTGCATAGAGTTCGGGCGGAGTTTGCTCCATTGCCGCCAAAATTGCCGCCTCCATTTTTGAGATTGATTTTTCGAGGCAGTGCGCAATCTCCTGATACGAAACCGGGACTTCCATCGGCAGGGCTGTCATTCTGTTCGGACCGCGAACAACGTAATCTTCGGGCGCATCTTCCAGTTCGGTGAGCGCTGCCCCGACATTAATTTTTATCAGTTCGGCGGTGCGCTCGCCAACTTTGATGTTGTGCATACGCCCCATATATTCCACAATATCGGAGGTGAGGTCGTCGCCGGCAATGCGGATTGATTTATTTGATACGATGCCGCCGAGCGAGATTACGGCTATTTCGGTCGTTCCGCCGCCAATATCCACAATCATACAGCCGGTAGGCGCTTCCACATCAATGCCGATGCCGATAGCCGCCGCCATCGGCTCGTAAATCATATAGACCTCGCGCCCGCCGGCATGCTCCGAAGAGTCGCGCACTGCACGAATCTCAACCTCGGTACTGCCCGAAGGGATACAAACTACCATTTTAAGTTGTGGCGAAAAAAGGCGATTCTTTTGCGGAATCATTTTTATCATTCCGCGAATCATCAGTTCGGCGGCGTAGAAGTCGGCAATAACTCCGTCTCGCAAAGGGCGGACGGTTTTAATACCCTCATTTTCTTTGCCTTGCATTTGCCGCGCTTTCTCGCCAATGGCAATAAGTTTATCTGTACGTCTATCAAGCGCTACAACAGACGGCTCGTCTACTGCGATTTTGCCATTATAAATTATAATCGTATTTGCAGTGCCAAGGTCAATAGCAATTTCTTGTGTGAACGAAAAAAGTCCCATCGTGTATGAATTAAATTTTGTTGATTTTATTGGATGTAGAAAAAGAAATATTTTTCGGGTTGCAAAGTTACATGAAAAGAGTGAGTTTTCCAAATGCAACAGGTGAAAAAAATAGTTTTCAGTTATCAGAGTTTTGATTTGCATAATTAACTTAATTTTCAAAATTAACAATATTTTTATATTTCAAAAAAAGCAGTAATTTTGCAGCCGTTTTTTTTAACACTTATTTAATTTAGATTCTAACAACAAAACAAAAATTTTATATTCTAATGTGTTTATTTTCAAAAACAAAAAAATCGCTTTGCTTTTTAACAGTATTTTTAATCAGTCTGAATTTGCAGGGGCAACAATCTAAGAGCGCCGATTATTTCGTAGAGGGCGGCTTGCGCTACGGCTACGCATTGCACCACCCCGAAGCCTTCGTTTATTTAAAAGACTTTTGGTTCAATTCCTACGAATTGCGCTTCGGGTTGCAAACACACGGACAGAATGCGTGGGAGCGTCCGCTTGGAAATCCTATTTTGGGAGTAGCCTTGCGCTTTACCGACTATAGAGACTGGTTTGACTCCCGCGAACTGCAAAAGCAGCAATGCGACACCTTGGGCAAAAATGTCGCGATTTTTGGATACGTGCAGGCTCCTATCGTGAGGTTCGGATTTTTTACGTGGCACTATCAAATAGGAATGGGTGCGGGGGTCTTCACCAAAATGAACGAACTTGTATCTATGCGAGTAAATCCGTACATCAATTTACAGTCGGGTTTTGATTTTCGCCTCAGTGAGAGGGTAGACCTTGCTGTTAATGCCAATTTTACGCACTCGTCAAATGCTTCGCTCAACTTTCCTAACTGGGGAATAAACGAGATACAGGGCATTGCGAGCGTGCGTTATCACCTTAACGCCAGCGAAAACCCGAAACGTAAGACCGCGCTTGCCGAAAACTTCAAGCCGTCTAACGCGCTGTTTTTCACCGTAGACCCGGGATGGCTCTGGGCGCGATACAACAATTATTATTACATAAAAACGGGCGTCAGCGCAGGTTACGAGCGGCAATTGCTACCGATTTTGAGGATGGGTGCATCTCTGGAATTTCATATCTCAAAAAGCATAAGTCCTACGCGCGAATATCAGGAGATTTACGATGACGGCAATTCCTACAAAGTACACGATGTGTTGTTCTCGTCAGCAGCGTTTGCTTTTGGCGACTTGACTTTCGGGCGATTTGCTTTGCAGGTGGGCGCAGGCGCGTACCTGTACAGGACACCCGCCGACTTTGACCTCGCCCAAACAGGCGCATACAGCGGAACATTAGACACTATGCCCGGATTCTACGAAAAGGTAGGGCTGAAAATTTCACTCGGAAAGCAGCAACGACACTTTGTAGGCGCATCAATACGCGCACATTTTCCTGTTGCCGACTATCTGGCTTTTACATACGGTTACAAGTTTTGGAAGTTCTAAGAGTTTTTTCAGTTTTCAGAAAGTAGAGAGTATTTAGTATTCACTGCTAACTGCTAACTGTGCCGAGTGGCGCAAAACGTTCGTGTTTTTTCTCTCGCTTTGGCGGAACAAGTTTTGTGCTCTCCCGCTTTGGCGGGACAAGTCTTGTGAATTTCTTTGTGCTCTTTGTGGTGAAAAAATTAACCACAAAGGACACAAAGGGCGCACAAAGTTCAATAAATTTAGTCGTTTTGCGCGACTCGGCATAGAAAAAACGTTCACAATATTCCATTTTTTAATAATACCGTTTCTATTGTTAATTATTAATTGTTTTAGTATTTTTGCAGATGAATTTTTCAGATAAAAAGAAATGAGTAACATGTTTTCGATACAGGAAAAAGTAGCGGTTATTACAGGTGCGGGTGGCGTTTTGGGTGGCAATATTGCCCGACATTTTTTGTTGCAGGGAGCGCGGGTTGTCCTGCTTGATATTCGTCAGGAGCAACTCGACTCCCGCGTTGCGCAACTGCGCTCGCTTGGGGGCAAGGTGATTGGCTTTACATGCAACGTGCTTGATGTATGCTCGCTGGAAAACGTTGCAGCCGAAATTGTTGCGCAGTGGGGTCGCATTGATATTCTGCTCAATATTGCCGGCGGGAATATGCCCGGCGCCACTCTGGGACCGCTTCAGCCCGTTTTTGAAATGGATATTGCAGATTGGGAGAAAGTTGTGAGCCTGAACCTCAACGGGACGGTATTTCCATCGCTTGTGTTTGGCAAAATTATGGCATCGCAAAAGAGCGGTTCTGTTGTCAATGTGTCATCTATGGCTTCTTACAGCGCAATAACCCGTGTGCCGGGCTATTCGGCAGCAAAGGCTGCGGTTGCTAATTTTACGCAGTGGCTTGCAACCGAGATGTCGTTGAAGTTTGGCGACAAAGTGCGCGTTAATGCAGTTGCACCCGGGTTCTTCCTCGGCGACCAGAACCGCGCCGTCCTGATTAACCCCGATGGCTCGCTCACAGAGCGCAGCAAAAAGGCGCTTGCCAAAACTCCTATGCAGCGTTTTGGCGACATCGAAGAACTCAATGGAACGGTGCAGTTCCTTTGCTCGGATGCCGCAAGTTTTATCACCGGTGCGGTGATACCCGTAGATGGCGGCTTCAGTGCATTTAGCGGGGTGTGAGCAGAGAAAAATACGGAAAAAAAATGGACTTTTTCGGTTATTGACGGCAATGTAAAAATATTGATATAAAAACGGATTTAATTTTTAAAATACAAAATAAATTTTGTCTGTTCTGTAAAAAAAAATTATTACCTTTGTATTTTGTAACCTTATTTTAAAGTTTAAAATTTAACTGTATGAAAACTAATTATTGTGTAATAATGGCAGGCGGTGCGGGTGCGCGGTTCTGGCCTTACAGCCGCAATGAACGTCCGAAACAGTTTCTCGATTTTTTGGGAACGGGTCGGTCGTTGCTTCAACTGACTTACGAGCGTTTTCGCAAGGTTGTGCCTGCCGAAAATATTTTAATCGTTTCGAATATTCTGTACAAAGATTTGATTTTGGAGCAGTTGCCCGATTTGCGTGCGGAACAGGTTCTGCTTGAGCCAAGTCGCAGAAACACAGCGCCATGCATTGATTATGCCATTCATCGTATCAAGGCAAAAACCAGCAAGGCGAATATCATTGTTGCCCCGTCTGACCACTTGATTTTGAAGGAGAGCGAATTTTTGAACGTTATCAATCAGGGCATTGAATTTATTGAAGTCAATGACAGTTTGCTCACTTTGGGCATCACCCCGAATCGTCCCGAAACGGGCTACGGTTATATTCAGGTGGAGGAGGGAGTCGGCAATTTGCGAAAAGTGAAAACTTTTACCGAGAAACCGAACTTGGAACTGGCAAAAGTATTTGTTGAATCGGGTGAGTTCTTTTGGAATTCAGGTATTTTTCTTTGGAATTTGCAAACTATAGAACGTGCTTTTCGCACGCTTTTACCTGAGGTGGATACAAAATTTGAGGCAGGGAAAAACCTGTACGGCACCCCTCATGAAGCCGAATTTATAGAAGAAGCATATTCTTCCTGCCCTAATATTTCCATTGACTATGGCATAATGGAAAAGGCAAGCAATGTCTATATCATTTGCGCCGAGTTTGGCTGGACAGATTTGGGAACTTGGGGGTCGCTTTACGAAATCTCGCAAAAAGACAGCGCCGGCAATGCCGTGCTTAATTGCGACGCGAGTTTTTACGACAGTAAAAATAATCTGCTTGTGCTGGAAGATGGCAAATTTGCTGTAATACAGGGACTTAACGATAGTATTGTAGTTGAGTCGAATAATATTCTACTCATTTGCAAAAAAGAAGAGGAACAGCGCATTCGCAATTTTGTGAATGAAATAAGTATAAAATACGAAGGAAAATTTATTTAAAGGCGCTCCTAAAAATTGCTTATTTGTCGTTGGACTTCATTTTCAAAATGCTCATTTACATTAGTAAACTGCGCTTTTGAAAACTTGTCCGCCTAAAATAATCTAATTTTTAGGAGTTCCC
>JAISWT010000032.1 GCA_031271005.1 Prevotellaceae bacterium
TGATTATCATTTTATCCAATTCTATAATTCTATTCTCTATTTCATAATATTTTTCTTCTGTAATGTATTTTAGACTTTTAGAACATAGATTTTTAGAACATAGACAAAAGACATTTTAACTTTTCAGGTTATTGTTTTTGAAAGTGATTATCATTTTATCCAATTCTATAATTCTATTCTCTGTTTCATAATATTTTTCTTCTGTAATCTTTTTAAGATTTTTAGATTTTTAGAGCATAGAACATAGACTGCAAAATGTCTTTTGTCTATGTTCTATGTTCTATGTTCTAAAAGTCTAAAAGTCTATATTCTACTCTATCTCCACTTTGTTATCTTTCCTTTCCTTCTTTGTTGCGCCGATGTTGAACAGGGCATATAGCACAGGCACAACCAGCAGTGTCAGGAGAGTTGAGAAGGTTAAGCCTCCGATAACGGCGATGCCCATAGGCTGCCACAGTTCCGAGCCTTCGCCTGTACCCAGCGCCAGCGGCAGCATACCGAGTATAGTGGTAAGCGACGTCATCAGCACGGGGCGCAGACGCGATTTGCCTGCCGATACCACAGCCTCAAACATTGTCATTCCGCGTTCGCGCTGCAGGTTGGTGAAGTCGACTATTACTATACCGTTTTTCACCACAATACCTACAAGCATAATGGCGCCAATCAATGCAATCAGGCTAAGCGATGTATTTGTCAGCCACAGCGCAAGGAACACTCCTGAGAATGCAAACAGCACCGACACCATTATGATAAGCGGCTTGGAGAAGGATTCAAACTGAGTTGCCATAACAATATATACCAGCAGGATAATCAGTCCGAGCAGTGTGAACATGTCGCTGAAAGATTCTTCCTGGTCTTCTACCGTTCCTGCTATGGCTACGTCAACTCCTGCGGGCAAATTCATTGATTTAATGACTGTGCGGGTTGCCGCTGCAATATCGCCTAATGCAGCGCCCTTTCCGGGCACTGCCGAAACGGTAACAACACGCTGACGGTCTTCGTGTTCAATAACAGGCGGCGTAAAGTCGTCACTAATGGTTGCCACTTCGCTCAGCCGCACTGTTGAGCCGCTACCGCTCATCAACACAATATTCTTAATATCTTCAACTGAGGCGCGATAAGGCTCTGCATAGCGCACCACAATGTCGTATTCTTCGCCGTCTTCGCGGAAGAGCGATGCGGTCATTCCGTTGATGCGATTACGTACAAAGGTTGCTGCTGTGGCTGTGTTTATTCCCAAGTGTGCAAGTTTTTCGCGGTCAAAATTGACGCGCATTTCACTGCGCATATCTTCGCGGCTGATTTTTACTTCGCGCGCGCCTTTGACGCCTCTCATTTTTTCCTGCAATTCTTTGGCAACGGCTGTAGTGGCTGTAAAATCGAAGCCGTAAACCTTCACATCTACATTGTTGCTGCCGCCAAAACCGCCGCCGCCGCTTCCAATCGAGTATTTAACAATTTCGGGGTATTTTGCCAGTTCTGCACGCAAAATGTCTGCTATGGTCAACTGGTCGCGCTGGCGTTCTGTTCGGTCTACTAAAATCACGCCCAGAGACGTTACATTGACGCCCGAATTGCCGAACAGAGAAGCAAAACCGCCCTGGTCGTCAACTCCCGAACTTACAGAAATATATTTTGTTTCGGGTACAAGTTCCTTAAAGCGTGCCTCAATGCGGTGCGCAATAGCGGTTGTCTGTTCCAAATTGTAATTTACAGGCAATTCTACGGTAACTTCCAGCTGTCCGTCGTCCTGCTGCGGCATAAAATCACTCGGCACCTGAAACACCAAAAATATGCTTGCAATAAAGATAAAGAGCGAACCTGCAATGGTAATCAGTTTATGAGTAACCGCCCACCCAAGCAGTATGGCGTAAGCATTGTCTAATTTGCCCAAAAATTTATCTACCGGTTTGAAAATCACTCCAATGCCTTTATATTGATGCGCATTTTTGTATTTCAGCATAATTGCCGACAGCATAGGAGTAAGCGTCAGCGAAGCCACCGCCGAAATTGCTATTACTATTGAAACAATCCAGCCGAATTGCTTGAACATAATTCCTGCCATTCCTCCTACCATTGTCAGAGGCAGGAACACTGCTACTACCGTTAGCGTGGTGGCAATAATTGCCAGCCAAACCTCGTTTGTGCCGTAAATTGCCGCGTCAATAGGACGCGCCTTGCGCTCAAGGTGTTTGGTGATATTTTCCAGAACCACAATAGCATCATCAACCACCATACCTATTGCGATAGTGAGCGAGGATAGCGAAATTATGTTTAACGTTCCGCCTGTGAACATTAAGTATATAAATGCCGCAATAAGCGAAACGGGGATTGTAAGACAGATAATAATTGTTGCACGCCAGCGTCCTAAAAAGAACAGCACTACCAGAATAACGAACACAAATGCGAGCAGCACCGTTTCGCTCAGGGAGTTAATACTGTCGGTAATAAATTCGGACGAGTCGAGAAACACGCCGAGTTTCACATCTGCCGGCAGCGAGGCTTCGAGTTCGGGCAACATTTTTATTACTGCATTACAAATTTCTACCGAATTTGCGCCTGACATTTTTTGCACGCTTATCCGCGCACTGCGCTGTCCGTTAAGCGTCTCTTCTACGGTCATTTTTTTGACCGTATCGGTTACGGTAGCAATATCGCGTATCTTTATTTCTTTGCCGCCGTAATTTGCCACCACTATATCGTTCAGTTCGCTGCTTTCAATAAATTCCGCCTGCGTGCGCAAAGAGAGGCGTTCTGAGCCAATGTCTATTGCGCCTGCGGGAATGTTCATATTTTCCTGCGCAATGGTTTGTCCTATTTGCTCTACGGTAATGTGGTATGCTTCAATCTTTTGCGGGTCAATATTAACCTGTATTTCGCGTTGGGGCGCTCCGCTGATATTAACCGCGCCCACGCCGTTGATGCGGTTGAGCGGATTGGCAACTTTTTCGTCAAGCAGTTTGTACAGCCCTTCATAACTTTCGTCTGCTGTGGCATACATAAATATTACAGGCATCATGCTCGAACTGAACTTCACCAGAAACGGCTTGTCTGCGCCGTCAGGCAAGTAAGTTTCCACGCGCCCCAGCACATCGCGAATGTCGTTGGAGGCTTCGTCAAGGTTAGACCCCCACTCAAATTCGAGCGTGATAATCGACATGTTTTCCTGCGAGCGGGAAGTAATTTTTTTCAGGTTCTGCACCGTATTCAAACTGCTTTCCAGCGTTTTGGTAATATTCTGTTCTATATCGGCAGCGCTTGCGCCGTTGTAGGTAGTAAGGATACTGAGATAAGGCACATCCATTTCGGGATATAAATCTACCGACAGCCTGTTGAGCGAAAACAGCCCTAACACGATAGCCCCTACAAATATCAAAATGGTAGAAATGGGTTTTCTAACCGAAGTTTCGTATATCTTCATATTAATTGATAATTATTTACCGTCAATTTTCAACTACTGATACTTTTTCTCCGTCTATCAGCCCTGCAAGTCCGTCAACCACCACTTTGTCGCCTTCTTCTATGCCCGAAAGTATGACATATTCGTTGCCAATTCTCGTGCCAAGTTCCACTTTTTTGTAGGAAACGGAGTTATCGTTATTTACAATATAAACATATCTGTCGTTTGTTCCCTGCTGTTTGACAACTGATTTGTCGGAAATAACGATTCTATTTTCCTTCCCAAAATTGATGTTCAGGCGTCCGTACATTCCGGGTCTGATTTTGCCGTTAACATTCGGCAGTTTTACGTCTGCGGCAAAGGTTCGCGTCAGGGGATCAACAGTGGGATAAATCAGTCCTATTTTGCCTGTGAAATTTTCGCCTTCAAGCGCGTCAAAAGTAACATCGGCTGTCATTCCAAGTTTAATTTTCGGGAAATATGCTTCCGAAATATTTACAGTCAGTTTTACGGGGTTAATTTGCATAACTGTAAGCACAGGCGCTTGCCCGTTGAACAGGTCGCCGTCATCGTAATTGCGTGCTGTTACCACGCCTGTAAGCGGCGAGAGCAGGTAAGTATTTTCCTGTGCGTTATTCAGGTTTGTTTGCGCCACTTCAAGTTGCGTTTTAGCATTGTCGAGGTCCTGTTTTGAGGCGCCGCCCACGTTGTAGAGTTGTTCTATACGGTTATATGTTTCCTGTAAATTATCAACCTGCGTTTTGAGTACGCTTTGCTGAACGGCGTCCATCTGTACCAGTTTTTGCCCTTTTGCAACACGGTTGCCCACTTCTACAAAGATTTTGCGGATACGTCCGGGCGTTTGCGGGGCAATGCTGTTTTTGGCTTCCGGCAAAACGGTAGCGGTGAAACTTGCCGTCTGCTCCACTTCGCGTGCGGAAGCTTGCTGAGCGCGTACCTGCTGCGTTACAACGCTGTCGGCGGCATTGAGCGTTTTGTCGGCTGCCTTTTTATTGCAACCGGGCATTCCGATTGCCACCGCAGCAACAACAACCAATATACCTGTGAATTTCAACTTTTTCATTTTTATTTTTTTGAATCTTAACTAATTTTTATTTTTTAAATATTTTTATTTCAATTTGTTTTGCCCAGCAGTTTTTCCAAATCGGCTTTGGCGCTTAAATAAGTAGCAATTGCCTGATTGTATGACAGTTGTGATTGGGTTAGCGCCAAAGACGCATTTTGCAGTTCTATAATTGTTCCCATTCCGCTTTCATAACGTTTGGCGGAAATTTCATAACCTTTTTGCGACAGTTCCTCATTTCCTTTTGCCGATTCTACCTGTTTGGCTGCTTTGTCCATATTATTTTGGGCAGTGCGCAGTTGCATGTCAATGGAACTTTTCAAATAATCGCGTTGAATATCAAGTTGTTCCATTTGAATTTTTGTCTGCTTTTCTTTGGCGGTATTTGTGAAAATTCCTGTCAAAGGCACGCTTAATTGCAAGCCGGCCAACAATCCTTCACTGTACCAGGATGAACTTGCAGGCTGGTATTCTCCTGTAAAAAAACTTTGCCCGGCTTTGCTTCCCGTTCCTGCATAACTGTACCGACCGAATGCGGCAAGCGTGGGCATTCGTTGCGTTTGCTGCAATTCCAAACTTTTTTTCAGTTGTTGTTTCTGCATATCAAGTTGTTTCAAATCAGTATTGTCGTCTGTCAACAGTTGTTGCAAACTGTTTCCGCCGGCAATTTCGTTTTCAAAATCGCTCAATTTGCCTGTCAAAGCAATCGGCTCGTCAGAAGGCAAGCCCGTGAGAATTTTCAAATACATTTTTGCCTGCTCAATTCCGTTTTCCACCTCCAAAATATTGGGTTGCAGATTTTTCATTTGTACCTGCGCCGAAATAGCGTCATATTCAGCCGCCAAACCGAGTTCATAACGCTTTTTCGCCTGATTATAAACCTCTTCGGCAAGCGCGTATCCGTCTTGCAAGGCTTTGTACGAATCCTGCGCAAGCAAAACATTGTAATAGGCTTTTGTAACGTCATTGCGCAGCGTAATTTTTGAGGCATGCGCCTTTTCGCGTGCAAGTTGCATCTCAAGCGTTGTCATTTGAATGTTTTTCCACAGCGCAGGCGCAAAAAGCGGCAACGACAGTTGTAGCATAGCCTGTGCATTAAAGTCGGTTGGCAATTCAATGACCATTCCGGCTAAACTCATTGTTGCAGGCGCAAGATACTTTGAAATTTGCCCTGTTGCCTCCAGCGACGGCAAAATGCCATACCACGCGCTCTTTTTTGCGTAATCTACCCGCTCAATTTCCCTGTTCGCCACTTTGACAGTGGGATTTTCGCTCAAGGCTATCCGTATGGCATCATCGAGCGAGAGCCGCGTTGTATCTGCCTGTGCTACAATTGTTTGCACAGAAAAAATTATACCTGATAATAATATAATACTTGTTTTTTTCACTTTTAAAAAAATTAAATTTTTATTTTTTGTATATAATAAAATAAGACAAAACATATTGACAAATATTTTATTTTTTAGTTTAAAAAAAAATTATTTTTTAGAGAAATAATTTTCCTGCATATATTTCATTCCCTTTTCATTTACCACAATGCGAATAAAAATGTCGTTAAAAAAATCGAGTATGCGTTTTTGCGAGAATTTGGTTGACAGAAAAGTTTCAAATTCTTTTTTTGAGCGGCTGCCTGCGTAAAACCCCTGAAATGCCGACAGCATTTCCACATCCAGTTCGCTGCGATAAAAACCCTCTTCAATGCCCTGCTGCAAATTGCGCTCAAAACCATGTTTAAACATTGTCAGCATCTGTTTTTTGAATTTGTCATGCAGTTTTGAATAATATTTTTCAAAATCATCGCGCAAAATATTGTTGTTTTGCGATTCGGCAACTTTATATGTTTGCTTAACCATTGCCAGCATAGATTCAATTGCGTTTTTGCCGCACATGGTTTTTTCCTGTTTTACTCCGATTTTTTGACAATAAAACCCCATCAATTCTTCAAGCAACAGTTCTTTGGTAGCAAAACATGCATAAAAGGTTTTTTTGGAGATACGCAAATCGTGGCACACATCATCAATTGAAGTCCTTACGATGCCGTTCTCACTAAAAAGCCGCAGCGATGCTGTAAGTATTTTAACTTTTATGTCGTTGGTATTAGCCATTGTGATTAATAATGTCTGTATTTAAAGCATCTTACCCTGTGGATAAGTTGTTGTTATTTATTTCCGTTTATTGACAAATAAAAAAGTAGCGCAAAAGTACAACTGTAAAATATATCTGCAAAATTTTTGCGTAATTATTTTTAGTTAAAAATTATTAAATGCTTAATTATCAATTATTTATAACCGTATATAGCGGAAACTTAAAAAATTTCAAAGTTTCCGCAAGAAGTTATTGTCATCGCAACCGGTTTTAATTCCGCAAAGATTTGTAATTTTGTAGCGTTTTTTTCACGGATTGCGGTTTTAATATAAAAAAACCTTGTTTTAATTAACAAATAACCTCAGAAAATTAAGAAATGAAGAAATGAATGAATTAAGAAATTATTAATTATTAAAAGCCTTAGCAGAAAAAAGAGACAGTGAAAATCAAATTGTTAGCAACAGGAAAAACAGACGATAAACATCTTGCCGCTCTGATTGACGATTATCAAAAGCGGTTACAGCATTATGTTTCGTTTGAGATTTTGACAGTTCCTGCTGTGAAAAATGCCGGGAACCTGTCGCACGAGCAACTCAAAGAGCGCGAAGGCGACCTTATTTTGAAAGCCATTGCGCCGTCAGATGAAGTCGTTCTGCTTGATGAAGGTGGAACGCACTGCAAATCGACCGAGTTTGCCGACTTTTTGCAGCACAAATCACTCGCTTCGGTAAAAACTTTGGCGTTTGTGGCAGGCGGCGCCTATGGATTTTCGCAGCAGGTTTATGCGCGCGCCAAAAGCCGACTCGCGCTTTCAAAGATGACTTTTTCGCACCAAATGGTGCGACTGATTTTTGTGGAACAACTTTATCGCGCATTTACCATTGTAAAAGGTGAAAAATATCATCACGAATAAATTGGGTTATATAAAAACAAAATTTAACGAAATATTGGACAAAATTATTAATGGAAAAACAATATTTTTGTGCAAAAAATAAATGTAAATAAAACAATGACAGTACTTTACGAAGACAATCACATTATTGCCATCAATAAATCGACATCGGAGATTGTGCAAGGCGACAAGACAGGGGACAAGCCCCTTTCCGAACTTGTGAAGGCGTATATTAAAGAGCGTTACTCCAAGCCGGGCGAAGTTTTTATTGGTGTTCCGCACCGTTTAGACCGCCCCGTGAGCGGCGTGACGCTGTTTGCACGCACCAGCAAGGCATTGGAACGGCTTAACGAAATGTTTCGTACGCAGCAGGTGAAAAAGACTTACTGGGCAATAGTGAAAAACGAGCCGCCTGTAGGCGAGGGACGCCTCGATAATTTTTTGCGGCGAAACGAAAAGCAAAACAAAAGTTACGTTTGCAGCGAAACGCAAACAAATGCTAAAAGGGCAATTTTGAATTACAAAATTATCTCAAAATCAGATAATTACTGCCTTTTGGAAGTGGAACTCGAAACGGGACGGCATCATCAGATTCGCGCGCAACTTGCGGCAATCGGCTCGCCGATAAAAGGTGATTTGAAGTATGGCGCACCGCGTTCCAACCCCGACGGTGGAGTGTCGCTGCACGCCCGCAAAGTAGAATTTGTACATCCTGTAAGCAAAACACACATCAAAATCGTCGCTCCAACACCCCAAAACGAGAAACTGTGGGAGATTATGACCCGAAATTTAGAGGCTGTTTAAAAACGTTGATGCTGATGAGTAACTGATTTATTGACGAAAACCTGTAAAATTTACATTTTTCGTCAATAAGTTGTATCTTTGCAAAAATTTATTTGATATGATACAAAGAGAAATTTACATGAAGAAACTCCGCTTATTGCGTGATACCAACTTAATAAAAGTGGTTACAGGAGTTCGCCGTTGCGGTAAATCAACGCTTTTGGAAGCATTTCGCATCGAATTAAAATTGTCGGGGATAAGCGAGAAAAACATTATTTCGCTCAATTTTGAAGAACGCGAAAACATAAATTTTGTTGAGTGGATAAAACTTTATGACGAAATAATTGCGAAGACAAATCCAAACGAAAAATTTTACATTTTTCTCGACGAAGTTCAGTTATTAACAGATTTTGAGAAACTTGTCGATGCTCTTTTCGTAAAAAAATTCATTGATTTGTATGTTACAGGTTCAAATGCTTATTTACTTTCAAGCGAGTTGGCAACTTTACTTTCAGGTCGTTATGTGGCAATTAATTTGCATCCGTTTTCGTTTTACGAATACACGCTCGCTTTTCCCGAAGAGAAAAATACAGACCGGCTTTTTCGGCAATACATGAACAATTCCTGTCTTCCCGAAGCCGTAAATCTCTCAAAAACAGCGCCGGAAATTGTGAATGATTACTTACAATCTATCTACAATACTGTTGTTGTGAAAGATATTGTAAAACGGCACAAACTTCGCAATTTTGCTAATTTACAACGAATTATAGAATATTTGTTTGACACTGTCGGCTCGCTTGTGTCGCCCACAAATATTGCAGAGGCGTTGAATAAAAATTCCGACAAAACAATATCCCACAATACCGTAAATAAGTTAATAGGATTTCTGACAGATAGTTATTTGCTTTATTCCGCCTCTCGCTACGATATTAAAGGCAAAGAACTTTTGACAACTAACGAAAAATACTATGTTGTGGATTTGGGCTTGAAAAATATTTTGCAGACAAACCATTACGACCGAGATATGGGGCATAAACTTGAAAATGTGGTTTATTTTGAACTCCTGCGGCGTGGCGGCGAAGTTTTTGTAGGCAAAAACAAGAACAAAGAAGTTGATTTTATGGTACAAAAACCAAACAATGCGCGGGAGTATTATCAAGTTTCGTACACAGTTAATGACGAAAAAACATTTGAACGAGAGTTTTCGTCATTAAGAACGATTCGCGACAGTTATCCTAAATTTGTTTTGACGCTTGATTATGATAATGCTGTTATTGGCGGCATACAGAAATTAAATATAATTGATTGGCTATTAAATCCATATTAATTGTGGAAATCAACGGCGCGAAATGGGCGATTATGATTTTAAAGATTGTAATTGTTATAATAGGGGCTGTCTCAAAAGTATTTTTTATAAACGGGAACTCCTGAAAATTGATTATCTGATATTATTCTCCCACTTTGGCGGGACAATCTTTGCGTTCCTTGCGTAATCCTCCCGCTTTGGCGGGAGTGCGCAAAGGGTTTTTGAGACAGCCCCTTAAAAAGAAAATTTTGCGGAATAAAAAATTAGTTGTACTTTCGCAAAATGATTTTCGATATTTTACGCACATCATATATCGAAAAATAGATATTTTTAGTATGTTTAATTTTGATAAAACAATATTTTATGCAAAGATTTTTTGAAAATACTTTGAATATTTGGTTGAAAAAGGCGGATTTTCAGCCGCTTATGCTTGTGGGTGCAAGGCAAATCGGTAAAACGCATTTGTTGCGCGAATTTTGCCGAAAAAATTTTGGAAATGTAATTGAATTGAATTTTGCCGAAAAGCCCGATTACATGCAATTTTTCACGCCCTCGCTCAATGTGGACGAAATTATCGGGCGAATGGAACTGTTTTTTAACCGGAAATTTGACATTGAAAAAACGGTTTTCTTTTTCGATGAAATTCAGGATTGCGAGCAGGCGATTGCCGCATTGAAATATTTTGACGAAAGCGAAAAAAAATACAGAATTGTGAGCGCAGGCAGTTTGCTCGGCGTAAAAATCAACCGAATGAAAACCTCATTTCCTGTTGGTAAAGTGCAGATTGAGTACCTTTTTCCAATGGATTTTGAGGAATTTCTTTGGGCGTTGGGCGAAACGATGCTGGCGGAGGCAATTCGCACGCAATTTGCTAAAAATGAGCCGTTTCCTGCGATTATTCACAACAAGGCATTGGAACTTTACCGCTCTTATCTTTGCATTGGCGGAATGCCGAAATCAGTACTACAATTCGTTGAAAATAAGAAAGATATTGTAATATACAATCGACAAATTTCTGCTGATATTATTACAGGATATTTGGCTGATATGACAAAATATGCAAGTGGGATAAATGCGGTAAAAATTCACAGCGTGTTCCGTAGCATTCCCGCGCAGTTGGCAAAAGAAAATACGAAATTTGCTTACAAATTGATGGAAACAGGCGGCAACAGCGAGAAATACGGAACGGCGATTGAATGGCTTGTGCAGGCAAATATGGCGTTGCAGTGCGCTAAACTCGAACTGCCGCAATCGCCGCTAACTGCTTATAAATCAAACAATAATTTTAAACTTTATCTGTCTGATGTCGGACTTTTATCTGCGCTTTCGCAGACAAACTTTCGCGACATCTTGCAAAACACTCCTTTGATTTATCGCGGTTATCTAACGGAAAACTTTGTAGCGCAAACACTTAATACACACCGACATACGCTTTATTATTGGACTTCTAAAAACTCTGCCGAAGTGGATTTTGTACTTGATTTGCAAGACGGAATAATTCCTGTTGAAGTGAAAGCCGCCGACAATGTTCGTTCCAAAAGTTTGCAGGCGTACATTGAAAAACACAAGCCGCCTTATGCTCTGCGCGTTGCAGCAAAGAATTTCGGCTTTGAAAACGGCATAAAATCAGTACCGCTATATGCGGCATTTTGTATATAAACTTCAGATAATTCCTAAAAATTGCTTATTTTTATGCCTTTTTTCAAAGGAGTTTATTATTCGATATATTCTTGTTATAAGAGGGTTCTTCAATAGATAAAATCAACAGGATTACAGGATTTACAAGAAGAACAAAATAAAAACCTGTTAATCCTGCAAATCCTGCAATCCTGTAAAACAAACTAATAGTTTTCAAATACCCAAATTAACTGTTGCGCATACAGCGCAACCCGAACCCATACCCGCGATTGGCGATGTACGCGGGATTAACTAAACCATTGTAGGAAGAGAAGAAATAGGCATTATTTCCTGAAAAGGAAGTACTCCAAAAACGAACGACCTCTCCCTGACCATAGAGGCGACCATTATTTTGCGCGCGATTACCGTTTGCCGGCAAATGCAGCGTAACAGTAGAGCCGTCAGGCTTAACATCAAAGCCGCGACCGTTGTTATTGTACCATGTCCATGTATTAGCAAGAGCATTATCTTGTGAGCCGCTGACTGTGCCGCTGCGGTAAATGCTTCCCCACTCGTCCTGCGAGGGTATCTTCCAGTTTGTATTTGCGCCGGTGGTTATGCCGTCTGTCGGATAAAATGTTTCGTATGTTATACCGTCTTCTTTTATTTTTGCACAGGGGTCGTTAGCAGCAAAGCGACCTGTATGCCAGAGTTGGTCTATCTGACTAGCAGGCAAGTCGTAAGCCCAGTTGTAGTTTTGTGCTGATGTTGTGGTGATAAATTTTCCGTAATAGTTGTTATCATAGCGCGACACCTGTCGCCACGGGTAATGTTGTGAAGTACCGATAAGATTCCCGTCTTCAAAAACTATTGGCGTGAGGGCGTTGTATGCAGCCTGATTTGTGCCTGCGGCATTCGAGCCTGCAACAAAGCCCGCGCCTGCTCCACGCTGCTCGTGCCCGTCCCGAATGCGTCCCCACTGATAAAGGTCGCCGTAAATAGCCTCTTCGCCTGCCTGGTAGGTGTGTAAAGCGTCTGGCTCATTTGTTGGCGCTGCAAGGGTATGGTTTTTCTGCGCGGCGATAGTCAGTTCTGTTGCGCCAAGATTGAAGCACAGAAAACTCAACCACTCGCCTTGCAGGTTTTTTGCTCCGCAGCCTACCGCTACCTCTGCAATGTTGGATACTACGCTGTCGTTAGTAGCGTTCTTGGCTACGCAAAAATATTTGTAAAAGCCTGTGTTATTGGCGTTCCGAGTTGTTCCTTTGATAACGCTTGTGGG
>JAISWT010000037.1 GCA_031271005.1 Prevotellaceae bacterium
GGTTTGGATATAAAATCAGTACAATGGTTTAATTTACTAAAATAAATGTTAATATAAATTAAATCTATATTAGCGTCAGTTAGTGGTTAGAGTTTAGAGTTTAGTTATTAGAGTTTAGATTATTTTTTAATTTCTTAATTATTAATTATTGCGTATTCTGTATTTTATTATTCACTATTAATTCTCAATTCTCAATTCTCAATTATTCACTAACAATTCATTTCTTAATTCTAAAAAAAACTGTATTTTTTCTATGTTCTATGTTCTATGTTCTATGTTCTATCAATTTAAAAGATAATTACCAAATCATAAATCTTTTTTTTATATGAAAAAAAAACCGTATTTTTGCGCTTCAATTTTTTATTAAAATAATTTACAACGTAAAGTAATATTTTTAAATTTATTTTATTTATTTATAATGAGAAGAATATTTTTTTTAACCTTAATCTTAATTCCTGTTACAATTGCGGCGCAAACTGCAATTACGGGAAAAGTTACCGATGCGCAAACCGGCGCGCCGCTTTCGGCAGTAAAAGTTACTGTAATAGAGCAGAACATATCCACCCAGACCAATGCCGAAGGACAATTTACATTTTCCTATCTCGATGCAGGCAATGTTGAAATCAGTTTTTCGCTTGAGGGCTATTTTCCACAGATAAAAATGGCGCATCTTGCAGAGAACCGGTCAATTGATATGGAGGCGACAGCGCTTAAGCCCGACCTTGCCTCTGAAACAAAGCAAGACGTGGTTTTGCAGATGAGCGAGCAGCAACTCGAAGACGAGGCAGGCAATCACGCTACAACAGGCGCTTTTTCGGCACAAACAGATGTTTATCTTTCGCAGACGGGCTACAATTTCAGCCCGATGCGCTTCCGTACACGCGGCTACGACAACAGTTACGAGAGTACTTACATTAACGGCGTACATTTTGTAGATGCCGAGCGCGGCGGGTTCAACTATTCGGCTATTGGCGGGCTTAATAATGCTACGCGCAACAAAGATGTGGTTTACGGACTTACGCCAAGCGCTTTTACCTACGGCAACATCGGGGCAAATACCAACATCAACACCCGCGCCAGCGCCATCGCCGCAGGGCATAATGCAAGTATCGCACTTACTAATCGCAATTACAATTTCCGTGCGCAATACACTTATGGAACAGGGATTTTGCAAAACGGTTGGGCGTTTGCCGTTTCGGGCGTGTTGCGATGGTCTACGGGCAAGTTGCCGATTGCCGATGGAACGTTCTACAATTCGGGCGGATTGTTGTTTTCTGCCGAAAAAATCATTAATAGCAATCACAGCATCGCCCTTACGCTAATGGGCGCACCCACACGGCGGGCAGGTCAATCGGCGCTGACAAAAGAGGTAAGAGACTTGACAGGTTCTATATATTACAATCCTGCGTGGGGCTTGCAAAATGGAAAAGAAAGGAATTCGCGTATTGTAGAAAGTTTTGACCCTACATTAACTCTTACGCACGAATGGAAAATTTCCGAAACGCAGCGGCTGCGTACAGGTGCGGGATTCCATTACAGTTTTTACAGCAATTCGGCATTTGCATATAACGGAACGCACCCGTCGCCCGATTATTATCGTAATATGCCAAGTTTTCAGACCAGCGATGAATGGACAAAAAATACTCTTACAGATTTGTGGGAAAATGATGAATATACCCGTCAGATAAAGTGGGATGAATTGTATCGCGCTAACGAGAACAGTAATCTTTATAACTTAAATACAGTAATAGATTCATTGCAAGCGCCTTACGTTCTGGAAAGACGACACAATGATTTGATGGAAGGCATTTTAAATTCCGTATATTCAAATAATTTGACAAAAAATCTGAAAATAACCGCAGGAATTGAGGCGCGGCTTTCGCAGGGAAAACACTACAAAACAATTGAGGATTTGCTTGGCGCGAAGTATTATATTGATATTGACACTTATGCAGAACGTGATTTGACGGGTGGCACCTTGCAAGATGCAGATAAAAGTATGATACAAAACGATTTGCGAAACCCAAACAGGATTGTAAAAGAAGGCGACACCTTCGGGTACAATTACGATATTAACGCACTGACGGCAAATGCTTTTGCGCAAGTTGAATATAACTGGAATCAACTCTTTGTGTATTTGGCTGGCAAAGGCACATATACAAGTTTTTACCGTTACGGATTTATGGATAACGGGCGTGCGGCGTGGTTGAACAGCACCGGCAGAGAAAATGTTAAATCATACGGAAAAAGTAAAACGTGGTACTTTGTAGACCCCTCGCTAAAAGGCGGATTTATGTATAATATTGATAATCGCAGTCGTTTGTCGTTCAACATTTTAGCCGAAACGCGCGCGCCTCTTGTACAGGATGTTTATGTTTCGGAACGTGTGAAGGATAAAATTGCGCCGAACTTAAAATCGCAAAAAATTTTATCAATGGATTTGAATTATACATTTAATTACAAACCAATAAGAGGACGTATCGGCGCATTCCGCACCGTTATTCAAGATGCTATTGACAAATATGGATATTATGATGATGAAAACCGTACCTTTGTAAATCACCTTTTGAGCGGCTACGACAAACTTTATCAAGGCATTGAGTTGGGCGTTGCAGTTCCTGTTACTACTTGGCTAACTGTTGAAGCCGCAGGAACTTATGCCGACTATCACTTTATGAGCGATGCAACAGGTATTAAAAGCACTGAAAACGGCGCTTTTGCCGATATTACAGAAACAATTCTGACAAAAGGTTTGAAGATAAACAACGGACCGCAACTTGCCTCAACTGTAACTCTGAACTTTTTCTACAAAATGTGGTTCTTTGACGCAACTCTGAATTATTTTGACAATAATTATCTCGATTTTGCGCCAAACCGCTTTTCCGAAAGCAATCAAAGTATGTTTAAAGCCGCAGGAGATGAAGTTTACCAAAAACTCGGAACTCAGGAAAAACTCAAAGGCGGCTTCATGCTAAACGCCTCACTTGGCAAACTAATATATTTGAAAAATCGTAAATCCCTGAGTGTCAATTTGAGTGTGAGCAATATTTTGAACAATATGGATTTAATAACGGGTGGTTATCAGCAAGCGCGTATTCCGATGTACAGCGATTCGGGTACATCAAGACTGAATACTAAAGGATTAGATTTGTTTCCAAACAAATATTATTATGCTTGGGGAATGAACTGCTTTTTGAATATAGGTTATAAATTTTAAATTTTAAATAAAATACTTATATATTGAAATCCCCACGTCTAAATTCAAAATTTAGGCACACAAATGAATTATTTAATTTCAAGAATTTATAAAAATTTAATAAAATGAAAAAAATATTTTTAATAAACATAATTGCAGTGGTTGCACTGCTGTTTGCCGCTTGTGCGCAGACCGACTTCGACTCTGTCGACACGGCGTTGAAGGGCGAAAAACTGGCGTCGACAACCACTATCGCCGCACTCGAAGCGTACATGACAACCGAATCTACAGATGCCGGCTACTTTACCGCAGACAGAATCCCTTCGGGAGATACGCGGCTCATCTTTAACGGAATTGTAACATCCAATGATTTGATGGGCAATCAGTACAAGTACATTGTAGTGCAGGAAGACAACGCATTAACAGACACACCGCGTGCAATTCGTATCTCTATTGATGCAAATAATGTGTCCTATTTTTATCCCACAGGTCAACGTGTTTCGGTTATTGCAAATAACTGGTGTATAGGCAAATACGGCGACACGCCGCAAATGGGCACATACTATCCGCGTCCTAAAGACGGTCGCCTTTCGCCCGGAGCAATGCCGATGCCGATAGTGCGTCAAACAATTATTTCTTACGACTTTACGCCGTCAGAACTTGTGCCGCGCGAAATGACAATCTCCGAAATACTTGAATACAAAGGCACGTCAACAAACAAAACCAAACATCACGAACTTGATTGGCAGTTAATCAAAATTAAAAACGTGTTTTTCAATCAAAAGGGAGACGGTACCACAAGCGGCAATCAGCCCGGCGACCGCATTATTTTTGCGCCAAGCACCGACGGGATAGGTTACCCGCAAGCAGTGGAAATTGAAGATGAAAACGGCAATAAAATTGATATTTGCACAAGTGAATATTCAAAATTTGCACAGACAACCATCCCTGCGGAGTCGTACATAGGCGATATTACCTGCATTGTAAGTTGGTATCAAGCCCGCTCAAGTGCAGCAGGAAGTTTCCAACTCACGTTACGCTCCTTGCAGGATTTGGGCGCAGGTTTTGAAGGATATTTGGAATCTGTTAATTCCCAAAAATAATTTGAATAATTTTTTTTAAAACAATAAACAATAATTTTAAATTTGGAAAATAGTATGAAAAAAGTGAATTTTTTATCTAATTTATTAGTATCTACAGCATTATTGTTGTCGTTCAATGCTTGTAACAATACTGATGACCCAAAGCCCAACGGCGGCGGCGATGGCGATGAGGTTGTTATTTACAACGAAGACTTTGGCGCAACTGCCACGGCGAGTCCGTGGCCTGCAGCGGCAAGTTTTGATGGCTACAAGAAAGCAGGTGCAGGCGCGGCAGCCGTAACTTACGCCGCCGAAGGAGGCAACGTTACAATTCGCAGCAACCAGCCGTCATCAGGTTACACAGACGCATCGGGCGTAAACAATGCGATGATGGCAGCAGTCGGCGCAAGTTTTATTATCAATGATATTGCCACCTGCGGCGCAACAAGTCTTAAACTGTCGTTTGGAAGTATAGTTGTGGCTGATACGCTGGCGGTTTCGTACAAAATTAACGGCACAACCACTTGGACCCCCATTGCCTACACAAAAGAAAAAAGCGGATGGGGACTTGTGGAAAATCTTGCCATAACTTTGCCCACAGGCACAAACACCATTAAATTGAAGTTCACCGCTGCCAAAACGACTTACGGAACGCGCATTGATGATGTCAAAATCACGACAACGAATGTGGTTGGGAGTCCGGTTATCACTCCTGACGACAACGGTGGCGGCGAAACAGGTTCGGGCGACGGCTCTGAAGCAAATCCGTACAACGTGCTTGCTGCGCAGGCAAATCAAAATGAGCAATCGGCTTGGGTGAAAGGATATATTGTTGGCGGTATTATTGACGATAACAATACTACAACCACTATTGACGGACCTGAGGACGTTATTTTTGGAGTTAATGTTCGTGCAACAGCAGTGCTGATTGCCGATTCCAAAACGGAAACAGACTATACCAAATGCGTTGCAGTGAATTTGCCTACCGGTGCAATTCGCAGCGCCGTAAATCTGAAAGATAATCCGACTAATTTAGGCAAGGAATTGCAGGTTGCCGGTATTTTGAAGGCTTATTTCGGTATCGCGGGCGTGCGCGAATTGACAAATCACAAACTTGAAGGCGGCACAACACCTGTTGACCCCGATGCAATTCTCAACGAAACGCTGCTTACGCAGGCAAGTTACGACAAATTTACCGGCGTAAACGTTGAGGGTGCGCAAGTGTGGACTTTTAGCGCCCAGTATGGCGCTGTGATGTCGGGCTATGCAGATAATGCAAGCCATGCCAACGAGGACTGGTTTATTTCGCCTGCAATTAATTTGGCGGGCAAATCAAATGTTGTTTTAACTTTTGACCATGCTCGCGGACCTGCCGGCTCAATGAGCGTTGCTACAAGCAATTACACTC
The DNA here is from genome assembly GCA_031271005.1 of Prevotellaceae bacterium. Lineage (GTDB taxonomy): Bacteria > Bacteroidota > Bacteroidia > Bacteroidales > Paludibacteraceae > WRGS01. Next base: position 5,687 of record JAISWT010000037.1, read on the forward strand.
TTTGGATTTCGACAGACTACACAAGCGGCGAGCCGTCGTCAGCCACTTGGACGCAACTGACCATTCCAACGCACGGCACAACAGCATGGGGCTATGTTTCCTCAGGGGACATTGCAATTCCAGCCGACAAATTGACCGCAACAACTCGCATTGCATTCAAATACGTTTGCGACAACACCGAATCAGCAACTTGGGAAGTTAAAAATGTAACTGTAAAATAATTTCTCATTAAATCAACGAAAAAGAAACCGTTCATAAAAAATGAGCGGTTTCTTTTTTTTCAGTTATCAGTTTTATTAGTTGTTAGTTATTAGAGTTTAGAGTTAGTTAGAAACTTTAATCAATTAGCAGTTAGCAATTAGCAATTAGCAGATAGCAGATAGCAATTAGCAGATAGCAATTAGCAAATCGTAATTCTCAATTCTCAATTCAAAAACATTTCTTCATTCCTTCATTAACCACTAACCACTAACCACTAACCACTAACCACTAACCACTAACCACTAACCACTAACCACTAATCACTGTTGCTCTGCAAAATATTGATAATCGCGCAAAACGGTTTCTATATAAGTGTTGTCGCTCATCGCAGGGCGGATTTCGGATGTAACCTGCTCAATTTTTTGCCGCAGTCTGTTAATAATTTCGGTGTTGTTAGTGGCGCGTGCGCGTGTATATGCCTGACGGATAATGCGCACATCTTTGTCGGACAGTTGCAAAACCTGCGTGAATGTGGGTTTATATTCCTGCATAATCCTGTCAAAATCAGGGCGTTGGTTGAAGGCTAAAGTGGTGGTGGAAATAACAACCGTTTTAGCCACAAGGTCGGCAACGCGCTGTCGCTTTGCGGTACTGAGCATTACAATAAGCCCTACAAGATAGTAGCAAAAACTATCAACAACGTCCAGCAGCCAGCGTACAAAATATGTTCCGAGCGTTGCCTCTGAACCATCTTCACGCACAATGCGAATGCCAACGATACGCTTCCCAAAGGTTTGTCCCTGCCAGTAATAAGGCAAAAAAACTTCGTAAAACATCGCGGGCAAATACATTACAAAAACAAGTAAAAAAAATATAATTTTACCATAAGATACATCAAGACTTGGCAAGTCCATTTCCGATAATATTATTATTACTACTGCTATTACTGTAACAATTATTACATATATCATTACAAAAAGTCCATCGAGCAAACGCGCTCCAATACGCGAACCTGCCTCGGCAAGCGTGTAATTGATATTTACATTTTGTACGGTGTTGATTTGAGCCATATTTTTTTGAGTTATAAATTTTAAATTTTAATATTTATAAAAATTGAAAATTAGAGTAGGGGAGGGATTGGACAGAATTGTATATTATTGATTTCTAATATTTTGTAAAATTTATTTGTGTAAAAAATTATTGTATTTTTAGAATATTACGATGTTTTGAGTTCCACTTGGGCAACAGAGATGTACGCAACTTTCGTACATTTCTCAATTTTTGATACATAAAATAGGAAAAAATAAATTATTTTTGCACCGAAAAATTTTTTCGGCAAAATTACATTAAAAACGTGAATTTTCCAAACGCACAAACAATTAGCAATTAGTAATTAGCAATTAGTAATTAGCAATTAGTAATTAGCAATTAGTAATTAGCAGTTAGCAATTAGCAATTAGTAATTAGCAATTAATAATTAACAATACAAAAAACATCAATAAAAATGCGCGAAGCAGCCTTTGTTAAGAAGAACCGCGACCGCTGGCTTACTTTTGAGGAGATGCTCAAGTCGTCAGGTCGTTTGCAGCCGGATCTTATGGCTGACTGCTATTTGCAGATTATCAACGATTTGAGTTTTGCTCAGACCTATTATGGCAACAGCCAGACAACGCTCTACCTTAACCGACTTGCTCAGCAGTCGCATTTTTCTATCTATAAGAACAGGAAGGAAAAATCGAACCGCATAGTCAGGTTTTGGAAAACAGAGTTGCCAACTGTGTTTGCTCGCTATCAAAAAGATTTACTCGCCTCGTTTATTATCTTTTTTGTGTCGGGCATCATTGGCTTCTTCTCTGTATATCAAGATGCTGATTTTATCAGAATAATAATGGGCGATGAATATGTTGATATGACGCTTGCCAATATCAGAGACGGCGACCCCATGGGAGTTTATCATCAGGAGAACGCCGTAGTTATGTTCATAAAAATAGCGAGCAACAACATTGCTGTTGGCTTTCGCTGTTTCGTAATCGGTATTCTCACGCCCGTTTTTACTGTAATCATGCTTTTTTACAATGGCGTTATGCTTGGCAGTTTCGATGGTTTTCTTGTTCAGCAGGGCGTTGGCGTGCGTGGCAATTCAATTTTGTGGATTCACGGTATCTTCGAGATTTTTGTAATCATTGTTTGTGGCGCTGCGGGGCTGATTTTGGGCAAAAGCGTGTTGCTGCCCGACACTTACACGCGGCTGCAATCGGTCAGACGCGGCTTCCGGGACGGTACAAAAATCTGCTTCAGCACAGTCCCATTCTTCCTCGTGGCTGCATTCCTCGAAAGTTTTGTAACGCGACACTCGCGGATGCCGCTTGTGGTTGCATGGATTTTTATTTTTGTAACACTTTCTATTATAGTGTTTTACTATATTATTTACCCAAGAAAATTTTCCTCCCCAGCCTTCCGAAGCCCCGACAAGTAGTTTTCAGTTATTAGAGTTTAGAGTTTAGAGTATAGTTAGAAATAGTTAGAAACTTTAATCAATTAGCAATTAGCAATTAGCAATTAGCAATTAGCAAATCGTAATTCGTAATTTTTAATTCG
>JAISWT010000067.1 GCA_031271005.1 Prevotellaceae bacterium
GGACATCCACGTTCCTGCGCCGTTTTCATCTCCCACAAGAACCGCGCTGTCCTGCTCGTTGCCGTCCACCAGCCTGAACGCCTGCCCTTTGACATTCGCCGTGTCGCCTACGATGTGCAGCGTGTTTGTGGGATTATCAGTGTTGATACCCACCTGCGCGGACAGAAATTGCCCGCCGCTCATCAGGGCTGTTAAGCCCACTGTTAAAATACTTTTTTTCATTTTTGTAAAAATTTAAATTTAAAATGTTAATTATTGTTATTTATTTATTAATTATTGCGTATTCCGTATCACGTATTTCATTATTCACTGATTTCAATTTTATTCTCCCGCTTTGGCGGGACAAGTCTTGTGTCCTTTGTGAATTTCTCCCGCTTTGGCGGGACAAGTCTTGTTGTGCCTTGTGGTAGAAAAATTAACCACAAAGGACACAAAGGTTGCACAAAGTTCAATAAATTTAGTCGTTTTGCGCGACTCGGCATAGATAAAACATATTTTTCGCTTGTCGCTCAATATGCGTTTTGTCTCTGCTCTCGCTGCTTAAAACGTTCACAATAGTCGCATTAATCATTCATTGTTCATTATTCATTGTTCATTATTCGAGTTTTATTTCAAAAAACACAACACAAAAATAGCGTGAAGTAACCCATCTGCTTGCAGGTTTCCACGCCTATACGTCTAACAAATTACCTCACGCCGTGATATACGGCGTTCTACTAATTTATTCTTGACGTATTAACTGAGTTAATGTGTGGAAAAGCAAGCAAGAACATAAGCAAATTGCTAAAGATATATTTTTACGCACGCTTGCGCACTTTTTATCAACTATCAATTTATTTACAAAAAAATATAAAACAAATTGATAAACATTTTTACTATATCTGCCTGTTTATAAGCAGATTAGCGATGCAAAGTTACAAAACATTTCGGAATAAAAAATATTTTTTGAAAAAAAGTAAAAAAAATTTCAAAAAAGTTGGTTAATGTCCTACGGACAAAAATGAGATTGTACACCTGATTTTCTATTGACATTAAAGTCCTAACGGACTAAAAAATTACAGAGAAAGTGAACATTGCGGGCAATATACGCATTGCCTCTGAAAACTTGTTGGGGGGATTGCGGGTCTTCGCTACGCTACGCCCGCAATGACAGCATGGGTCATTCACTAACCACTAACCATTAACCACTAACCACTAACCACTAACCACTAACCACTGAAAACCGTTTTTGCTTTTGAAAATAAAACAGTACTTTTGCAGTCGGAAAATTGAATCAATGCAGGGTTGCGGCATTGCGTTTTGGAGAGAAACCATTGAGGCAAAATATATAAAATGCTGCATATTAAAGATGCAAAAATATAATTTCTAACAGGTAAACAAATGGGAAATTTACACATTTATAACACATTAACCCGTCAAAAAGAGGAATTTAAACCTCTTCTTCCGCTTCGTGCGGGGCTGTATGTGTGCGGTCCTACGGTTTATGGCGACCCACATTTGGGGCATGCAAGGTCTGCAATTACTTTTGATATTTTATTCAGGTGGTTGCAATATCTCAATTATAAAGTGCGCTATGTGAGGAACATAACTGATGTGGGACATTTGGTTAACGATGCGGATGAAGGCGAAGATAAGATTGCAAAAAAGGCGCGTATAGAGCAACTCGAACCGATGGAAGTGGCTCAATATTACACAAATCGTTATCGCAAGGCGATGGAGTTGCTCAACGTTTTGCCGCCATCAATTGAGCCATACGCATCGGGGCATATCATTGAACAAATAGAATTTATAAAAAAGATTTTCGCAGCCGGATTTGCCTACGAAAGCGAAGGTTCTGTGTATTTTGATGTGGAAAAATACAATAAATCAAACGATTACGGCGAACTTTCGGGGCGCAAAATTGACGATATGCTCCAAGCCACCCGCAGTCTTGACGGGCAAAGCGAAAAACGCCACCCTGCTGATTTCGCGCTGTGGAAAAAAGCAGCGCCTGAACATATAATGCGCTGGAAATCAGACTGGAGTGAAGGATTTCCCGGCTGGCACCTCGAATGCTCGGCAATGGGAACAAAATATCTGGGCGACACTTTTGACATCCACGGCGGCGGAATGGACCTCGTCTTTCCGCACCACGAATGTGAAATTGCACAAAGCAAAGCGGCGCTCGGACACCGGAGCGTGCGATACTGGATGCACAACAATATGATTACTGTTAATGGACAAAAAATGGGAAAATCGCTCGGAAATTCAATCCTGCTCGAAGAGTTTTTTACCGGAAATCACCCGCTTTTAGCGCAGGAGTACAGCCCCGCAACTATTCGCTTCTTTATTCTACAGGCGCATTACCGTTCCACTCTCGACTTCTCGAACGAGGCATTGCAGGCATCAGAAAAGGGGTTGCAGCGACTGCTGGAAGCGGGCGAGCGTCTGAAAAAAATCACTCCCGCAGCCCTTACAACCATAACAATAGCAGAACTGAGCCATAAATGCGAAGCGGCTATGAACGATGACTTAAACACGCCCGTTGCAATTGCACACCTGTTTGACGCTGCAAAAGAAATTAACAGAGTGGTTGACGGCAAAGACAGTATCTCTGCCGAAGATTTGGAAAAGACAAATGCGGTTTTTGACCTGTTCCTCGACAAGATTTTAGCAGTAAGAACGGACAACAGCGCCGAAAAAAATCTCGAAGCATACACTAAAGCGGTCGATTTGCTGCTCAACATACGCTTGCAGGCAAAACAGAACAAAGATTGGGCTACTTCCGATAAAATTCGGGACGAACTGACAACTTACGGATTTACAATAAAAGATACCAAAGACGGGGTGCAGTGGTCAGTGGTCAATTGTTAGTGGTTAGTTGAGAATTGAGAATTGAGAATTGAATAGAGTTAGGTATAGTTAGAAATAGTTAGAAATAGTTAGGCGTTGAATTTTGACTTAGCATTAACCACTAACAACTAACAACTAACCACTATTCAAGCTTTCTATTAGACTTCTCAGGCGCAGTCTGATTGAGCCCGGACTCGCTATTTCGTCAATGCGCAGGACGGTGTGATTTTTACCTGCTTGCTTTAAAATCTCGCCTGTCTCTTCGAGGTAGAACGAGTCAGGTCCGCAGCCGAAGGAATTAAGTTGCACCATTTGTACGTTTTGCGGCAACTGCGCCACTTTTAGAGCCGTTTGCACTACGCGATTAGGGTACGACCATTGCGAAATCATATTCAGATTCTTGAAAGAGCCTGCCTGCCCGTGAGTAGCAAAAGAACGCCGGACCGTCTCCGACAGGTCAAGCGGCATACGAAAAACATCGTCAGTAAGAGCGTGAACGCCCAAATCCGACAAAATTTGTCCCACTTTTTGATGAATTAGCGGGTCGGCATGATATGGTCGCCCGGCAACGATAAAAACTAATTCGTTGCTTTTTATTGCTTTAAGAAGAATTTCATGCTGCGGCGCCACAAGTTTTTTCAGGAACTCACGCTGTTGCTCCACCGCTTTTTCAAAGGCTTTATTCAATATTTTTTTACTGACCCCAAACTGTGCGACATATTTGTAACACGCAGATTTTAAGCGCTTTAAGTTGGCGAAGTTCATTACCGGCTTGTCAAACGGAATGCCCAGATTTTCGGCAGGATTCATTGCCGAGCGAATCACTTCGGGGTATCCGCTCACCACCGGGCAGTTGAACGAATCGCATGCGTGGTCAAATTCTGCCGCCTCTTTTGGTACAATGGGATAAAAAATTCTATCTATGCCAGCCTTGGCAAGCGCAAGGATATGTCCGTGCGCTACCTTGGCAGGGAAACAGATGTTTTCGCTCATCACGCTACCCGTTCCGCTCTGATACAGAGGCATGGTAGTTTCGGGCGACAACACCGTCTCAAATCCGCAATGCTTGAACAGCGATTTCCAAAACGGAAAATTCTCGTACATATTAAGCACACGGGGAATACCAATTATGGGCAGTTTGTTCATTACAGGTTAGTTGATGTTCGATTTTTATAAAAACAAAAAAAATATATAAAATAAGCATTGCAAAGCAACAAAAAATGTGCCTGCAAAAAAATAAAATTCTGTTTATTTTCCAACACATAAAAAAGTATGCAAGCATATCCTTCTGTACAGTAAATTTTCATTCAGCAGTGGCAGTTTTGTCTGTTTTTTTGATGATATTTTGCCAAATATTCCTGCTCGGTCTGTCCGGGCGTGGGAATTAATGTTGCTTTGTCCATGCAATTTAGCGCAGATAAATCCATAATTGACGAATATCCGGAACGGCAAATAATCTGTTGTGCTCCAATTAGATAGCCCGCAAGCGTTTCGCTGTCAATATGCGACAGCACAGTGATATTGCTCTTCTGATATTTCAAAATCTTTTCCTGCGGGTTGCCCTGAATTATTAAGATTTTTTCGGTTGAATTTTCAAACTTTTTTAACAAGTCATTTTCAAAGAGCGAGCGTTGCGGTTCAACGCCGGACAACACGCAAACCGTATGAAAATGAGCATTTGGGGCTATCGTTTTCCCGCTAAACCGCGAAAGCGGATTGATAAATTCGGCACGGGCAGGCAGCGGATATTTGTGCGACAAATCGCCTGAGAGATTGTTCTCCGCATCTTCAAAATCGGGAATCCAGCATTTGTCGTAACGATTTATAAACCAGCGATGAACACGCCAAACAAATTTTTCGACACACGCTATTTTTTCGGGCATTTTCACCATCAATTGATGAGTAATGTAAATACACTTCACCTGCGGCGACCACAGCCCGAAGCGGTTATCGGACACAACAGTGTCAATTTTGTTGTGTCGTAAATAGTTGCACAGCCATCGGTGTTCGGCACAGACGCCCCAAATAATTTTTGGCAAATTGCGCAACATTGCCCCCACTTGCGATTTGCCTTTGCTGTAAGTAATGCCGTATGAGCGAAGCGTCTCAAATTGCACCTGCTGAAATTCACCGCGCAGAAACTGCAAAGCCAAGCCGTCGGCAGCAACAACCACTTCATCGCCACTGTCGATAAAGTTGCGGATAAGTGGAGCACAGCGCGTAGCATGCCCCAATCCCCAATCCAACGGACATACAAGAATTTTCATTTACAGCGTTATCAAAAAATACAATTAAAAATTAAAAATTGAGAATTGAGAATTGAGAATTGAGAATTAAAAGTTTTTATTCTATTAAAAAAATTAACCACTAACCGCTAATCTCTAATCTCTAAACTCTAATCACTAAACCCTAATCACTAATCACTCCTGACTTTGTCACCGGGACACCCAGGACACCTTTAACCTCGCGAGAATTGAATATTTGCATACTTTGAAATAAAAAAATGCCAAATATAAGATTCTCAACGCCTCAAAATTCGTAGGGTGTCCCTGTGGCGAAGTCAGGAGAATTGAGAATTGAAAATTAAAAGTTTTTATTCTATTAAAAAAATTAACCACTAACCGCTAATCACTAAACTCTAATCACTAACCACTAACCACTAACCACTAATCACTATTCGTTATTTGAAGCGGTTAAAAATAAATATGTGAAATTTTACATTCTTATTTCTTAAAAACAGTTAAAATTGTGTTTTGGAACATAATTTTTTGCTTTTTTTTCAAAAAAAATTTGGTGGTAAAAAAAATATATATTATTTTTGCACGTGATTTTTTCATAGTATTAGATTTAAGGTTAACAAAAAAGGGTTGGTTGTCGTGAGACAACCTTTCTTTTTTTTGTGTGGTTGCGCGTTGTGCATAAATTTCATCAGCAAAAACTCCGCGCGACACTTTCCGCCTCTTAGGTCTCCGTTTCCCTCGCAAGTTTTAGTGCGCTGCGTCCGAACACGCTTTCGGGCAAGTAACTGCTAATCAATGATATTGAATCCGCAATACTCTGCTAATGCTTTCGGGATTTTTATTCCCTCCGGCGTTTGGTTGTTTTCCAACAGCGCGGCAACGATGCGCGGCAGCGCCAGTGCGCTGCCATTGAGAGTATGACAAAGTTGTGTTTTTTTATCTGCGGCGCGGTAACGGCATTTGAGTCGGTTTGCCTGATAACTTTCAAAATTAGATACCGAACTGACTTCGAGCCAGCGCTGTTGTGCTGCCGAAAACACCTCAAAATCGAAAGTCAGGGCAGATGTAAAACTCATGTCGCCGCCGCAGAGACGCAAAATTCGGTACGGCAATTCAAGTTTATTTACCAGCATTTCCACATATTCCACCATCTCTGTCAGCGACTGGTATGAATGTTCTGGCGTGTCAATCCGTACAATTTCCACTTTGTCGAACTGATGGAGTCTGTTCAGTCCGCGCACTTCCTTTCCGTATGAGCCGGCTTCGCGGCGGAAGCAGGCAGAATATGCTGTGTTTTTGAGCGGCAAATCCTTTTGCTCCAAAATCACGTCTCGGAAAATGTTGGTAACAGGCACCTCAGCAGTGGGTATCAGATATAGGTCGTCAATGGTTGCGTGATACATTTGTCCCTCTTTATCAGGCAGTTGCCCCGTTCCATAGCCCGATGCGGCATTCACCACGTATGGCGGCTGGATCTCCAAATATCCCGCCTCGCGAGCGTTGTCAAGGAAAAAATTAATCAGAGCGCGTTGCAGCCGCGCGCCTTTGCCCTTATAGACAGGAAAACCCGCGCCCGATATTTTTACTCCTAATTCAAAATCTATCAAATCGTACTTGCGTGCAATGTCCCAATGTGGCAGCGCGTCTTTAGAGAGTGCAGGAATAGAGCCTCCTGTACGTTCCACAACATTATCTTCGGCATGCCGACCTTCGGGAACAGACTCGTGAGGCAAATTGGGAACAGAGAGCAGCAATTCGGTTAATTCCTGCTCTGTTTTGGACTGTTTATCAGTAAAAACTTTGATTTGTTCCTTCAAATCCACCGTTTTTTCCTTTGCAGTATTTGCCTCCGGCAACTTTCCCTGAGCAAACAGTTGCCCTATCTGTTTGGACAGCACATTCATTTCTGCCTGCAATATTTCTGCCTCGTTTTGAGCGTTTTTGCGCTGCTTGTCGAGGGCTACAACCTGCTCTACAAGCAGCGAAGCATCGAAATGTTTTTTTGCCAAACGCTTAATAACATCTGCGGGGTTTTCTGTTATGTATTTTAGTGTAAGCACTTTATATATAATTAAGAAAAAATTTTTGCAAAATTAGGAAAAATTTACAGATTTGCAAGGGGAGTTATCAGTTTTCAGTAATCGGTTTTCAGTTTTTCGGGGATATTGGGGTCTTTTTGGGCGATGTGTGCATCGCACCTACGCATTGTTAATTGAGAATTGAGAATTGAGAATTGAGAATTATGCACAGATGTACTAATTAGTTAAAATATTTAGGGAACTCCTAAAAACTGCTTATTTGTCGTTGGACTTCATTTTCAAAATGCTCATTTACATTAGTAAACTGCGCTTTTGAAAATGAATTGAAAATGAAGTCCGCCTAAAATAAACTAATTTTTAGGAGTTCCCTTTATTTAATTCAACGTTCAATAAATTTAGTCGTTTTCTCACCCGTGAGAAAGAAATTTCTTACACGTGAAAAATTTACGGCTCACCCGTGAGAAAGAAATTTCTCACGGGTGAAAAAATTTCGGCTCACCCGTGAAAAAAAAAATTGTCACGGGTGAAAAATTTTCGGCTTACAGGTGAGAAAATTTTGCTTGTCCCGATAGAAATTTATCCGTCTTTATAAGTAAAATAAAAAGATATAAATTTATTTTTAATTCAACACCTAACTCCCGTGCCGTAAGAGCAAAAAAATCTACATGTCTCTATGTGAAATAAAGAAGAGTAAGACTTGTCCCGCCAAAGCGGGAGGACGCTATGATAAATCAATAATCTCTCCTGACTTTGCCACAGGGACACCCAAAATGGTATCCTGAAATTTATAAATCATTGATTTGTAAATAATTATAAAATTAAAGAAAAAAACGT